>JAJFHB010000599.1 GCA_021775795.1 Hyphomicrobiales bacterium
CGCCAGACGGGATCCGGATTGTCGGTTTCGGAGGCAAGGCACCGATCCCAGAGAGATAGTGCGGTTTCCCAGTCTTGAGCCCGGGCAGCTTCACGCGCTGTTTGGTGCCATTCTTGCACGTTTGATGTGGGATTTTGGGAACTCTCAGACATCACTTGTGACACAATAAGGCGGCATGAAAGGTTCTGTAGTGCAATCAGTCGCCCTGCCAAACAGAGAGCGTGCTGACCTTGTATGCCACAAACCAATTGCCGGGAAAATGGTGGGCGTGGCTGGGATTGAACCAGCGACCTCTCCGGTGTGAACGGAACGCTCTCCCACTGAGCTACACGCCCTTGAAATTCCAGTCACTGCTTGGGAAAAACGAACAATTCGTTTCAGCGACTTGTGACGCCACTCAGGCGGCGTCCGGCCTTATAACCGCCACTTGTCCTTCGGATCAAGTTCCGGTTCCGGTTCGTCCTCCACAGGAGGCACAAAACGCGACAGCGTGCGCCAAAGCTGTTCGAAGTGATCAATCGTCGCCGTTGGTTTGAAAGTGTGTACTGGCTCGGGTGTGTATCCGAACGTCACTGCAATAACCGGCATGCCCGCAGCCGTTGCCGTCAGAATGTCGTTTTCACTGTCCCCGACCATGATGGCGCGTTTGATGTTGCCGCCCGCACGCCGCACGGTAACCAGGAGATGGCGTGGGTCAGGCTTGCGCACGGACAAGGTGTCGCCGGCAACAATCGCCTGGAAGTGGTGGCGAATGTCCAGGTCCTCAAGCAGTTGCAGGGTAGGCTTTTCCGGCTTGTTGGTGCAGATGCCAAGACGAAAACCCGCCTCCCGGCAGCGCTCAATTTGTTCAATCGCGCCCGGATAGGGTTGGCTCAGGTCTGAGACGTGGGCCATGTAACTTTCCAGGAACTCGTCAAACAAATCGTCGAGTTGCTCCTTGCTTGCCGGTTCACCGGTTGTCGCGAAGGCCCGTTCCATCAACACCCGCGCGCCCATGCCTACCATGTGCCGCACCTTTGAGATCGGCACATAGCCCCGGCCGTGCTTGTCCAAAACCCGATTCATCGCTGCGGCGAGATCGGGCGCTGTGTCTACCAGCGTGCCGTCAAGATCGAAAATGACTGAATAGTGTTCGGCCATGGGATGAACGTTTGCACCATATGTCTGAAAAGCGGTTCGTGCCGATTGGAGATTTCTCCATCGACGCGACACTGGTCGATGACATAATCCGATTTGGCGAGCCTGTACACCTGCATCGTCATCCTGTGACAACAATGTCTTTGGATGGCGAATGCTCGTTGGCTGTTATGTTACGGCTTGTCCAGTGCCATGGAACGCTCGCATACACAAGCAATGCTGTAGCCGGAAAATACCCATCTCGCGCAGGTGAACGTCGTAACCGCGGTGGATGACGTTGAAAGCGAGAGGTTGAAGGACTTCGTGGCCCAACTCGATTGCGCCAACGAAATTGCTTTACGTTCAGAAGAATTTGTCTGCCGGTTTAAGGATGAAAGCGAAAATTCGACGAATGTTAAAGTCGGCGATAATCCAAGGGTGATCGTCAATTTGTCAGTTTGGGAGACGCCAGAGGCGCTCGAAAAGTTTGTCTGGAACACCATTCACAAACGCGTCTATGCGAAGCGCGGTAAATGGTTTGAAGCGCTAACTCAGGCTCATTTTGTCATGTGGTGGGTGCCGGCAGATCACAAGCCTGATGTCGACGAAGCCCTGGCACGCCTCGCAGACCTCAACGCGAACGGCTCCGGTGAACGGGCATTTGGCTGGGACGCATTGCCGAACGTGACGCTTTGGAAAGGGCAACGCTGCGCTTAGTCTGCAAGCAGGTGGTACTTACTGTTCACTTTCCGGCATTCCCGCAAGCCTCAAACCTTTCAGAAATCGTTCCAGTTGCTCGTGGCTTTTGGAGGGGACCTTCGCTGCATCGGCGATCGTGTGGCCAGGAGAAAGACGAAGATAATCCTGCACAGCGGTGCGTGCCTCTTCGATTTTCCCTAGGTTGGCCAGCGCCGAAGCATACTGCCGTCTGAATGTGGGGTTGTCGGGGGCAATGCGGATGGCGCTCTTGGCGGTATTTGCTGCCTCTTCATATCGCGACAGCGAATGATAGGCCCAGAACGTGCCCATCAGCCAGATGCCCATGAAACCGTCCCGGGGACTCAACCGAATGGCATCGTTTATGATCTCGATTGAAGTTTCAGACTCTCCCAACAGTGCCAGCACAGTACCACGGATGCCAATCGCCGGCGCAAAGTTCGGACTGATGGCGATTGCTCGTTCCACCGGCGGCAGGCATTCATCCCACTTGCGCGCGAAAACATTGGCCCATGCGAGTATCGTCAGGGCGAGGGGATCGTTGTCGTCCACGGCCACTGCCTGGTCCGCGTATGCGACCATTTTTGCCGATGAGTCCAAGGGAGAACTGCTCCAGCGATAATAAGTCTGCAGGCCGTGCACGAGAGCAAGATCGCTGGTTCCAAATTCACCACTCGGAGCAAGTTCGATTGCGCGTTCAAACAGCTTGCGGGCTTCCTCTGCATCTTCGCGCCCCAGCTTCCACACATGCGCCCGCCCGCGCATAACGCACTCCCAGGCATCGAGGTTCGAAGGGTCTTTTCGCTTCGCTTTCTTGACTTCGCTCGAGACGAATTCAGGTGCAACGGCTGCAACGATAGCTTCCGTCACTTCATCTTGAACATCGAAAATATCAACAACATCGCGGTCGTATTTTTCCGCCCAAACGTGCTGCCCGTTTGTTGCGTCGATAAGTTGAGCAGTAATGCGAAGCCGGTTACCCGATTTTCGGACACTGCCTTCGAGCACATATCTGACACCCAGGTCAGAGGAAACCTGCTTAACGTCGACGGCTGAACCTTTGTAGGTGAAGCTTGAATTCCGGGCGATGACAAAGAACCAGGGCATTCTGGAGAGCGCCGTAATGATGTCTTCCGCCATGCCGTCTGCGAAAAAGTCCTGATCTGGGTCGCTGCTCATATTGTCAAAAGGCAGCACCGCGATCGATGGTTTATCGGGAAGTCCCGGCTGCGAGGCTGGTGGCGTGAGGCGCCCCGATGGTTGGCCTTCCGGTATCCAGCCCCAGACCTGAACAGGCCGCACGATGTTTTTCATCTCATGCTGACCCAGGTCCTCAAAGCCATAGCCGACGCGAACTGCGACTTCTTCGTGAACCTTGGCAGATATGCAAATGCCGCCCGGTTCTGCGATACTCTCGAGACGTGCAGCAATATTGACGCCATCGCCGAAGATGTCTCCCCCTTCCACCATGATGTCGCCGAGATTGATGCCCATGCGAAAGCGCAAGCGTGAAACTTCAGGCTCGTCAGCTTCACGAACGTTCAGAGAATTTTGAATTTCCACAGCGCAATGCACGGCGTCTACGGCACTGGAGAATTCCGCAAGCAATCCATCACCCATGAGCTTTACAATGCGGCCACTGAACTTCTTAACTGTGGGACGAACAAGCTCAGAGAGCAGAGCCTTCAACCGCTCAAGGGTAAGAGCCTCATCTGCTCCCATGAGCCGCGAATAGCTGACAATATCTGCGGCCAGAACTGCTGCGAGGCGGCGTTGCATTGTTGCTCTCTCCAAACCTTGAAGACATTAGATGGTTTCATCCCATCTCGAAAGCGATATGGCGCCATCAGACCCTTCCGGGAAGGAAGAAAGAGAACCGCAAAAGGTAGAGCCCGGATCTCGTATCTATGTTCGCTTTACACTGTTGAAGCGCGATGGCACAGGCGGTCTTTCCGGCTCGTCTTGGCCGTGATAATGAGAGGCCACGTTTTTCCTCCTGTGCGGCGGGCAAGGGCCTGCGCACCTATTTAGATACAAGAGGCTTACATTATGGAACTCCAGGACAAATCCCTGCTACGCAGCGAGTGCTACATCGATGGAAACTGGGTCGGCGGCGCTGACACATTGAACGTCACGAACCCAGCGAACGGCGATATGATCACGACGGTGCCGAAACTCGGCGCCTCGGAGACCGAGCAGGCTGTTAACGCCGCAGAAGCTGCAATGAAGGGTTGGGCTGCAAAAACAGCGAAAGAACGTTCCGTCGTTCTCCGGACCTGGTTCAATCTGATCATGGAAAACCAGGAAGACCTGGCGCAGATCATGACCGCCGAGCAGGGCAAGCCTTTGACTGAATCGCGGGGAGAAGTCGCTTACGGCGCGTCCTTCATCGAGTTCTATGCCGAGGAAGCAAAACGCATCTACGGCGAGACAATCCCCACCCACAAGGCAGACGCCCGCATTATCGTGGTACGTCAACCTGTCGGCGTCGTTGCCTCGATTACACCTTGGAATTTTCCGATCGCAATGATCACGCGAAAGGTTGGACCGGCATTGGCCGCAGGCTGCACGGTTGTTGCAAAGCCCGCCAGTGAAACGCCGCTCAGTGCGCTGGCATTAGCCGCTCTTGGCGAGCGCGCCGGTGTGCCGGCTGGCGTTTTCAACGTCGTTACGGGAGCCTCACGGGATATTGGCGGCGTCCTCACATCGCATCCAACCGTACGTGTGATGACGTTCACAGGTTCGACGGAAGTGGGCAAAGTGTTGATGCAGCAGTGCGCCACGACAGTTAAGAAGGTGCATCTGGAACTTGGAGGAAATGCTCCATTTATCGTCTTTGACGATGCTGATCTTGATGCCGCTGTTCAAGGTGCCATGGCATCAAAATACCGCAACGCCGGCCAGACCTGCGTTTGTGCCAACCGGATCCTGGTTCAGGAGGGGGTCTACGACAAGTTTGCCGAGAAACTGGCAAGCGAGGTTCTCAAGCTGAAAGTGGGGCAGGGCACCGAAGTGGGTGTCACTCAGGGCCCGCTGATCAATCTTGCGGCTATCGAAAAAGTCGAGGAGCACGTGGCAGATGCTTTGGCTCAGGGCGCACAGCTTGTGGCCGGTGGCCAGCGCCACGCTCTTGGGGGCAATTTCTATGAACCCACGGTACTTGCGAATGTGACGACAAAGATGCTGATCACCCACGAAGAAACATTTGGGCCTGTAGCACCGCTTTTCCGCTTCAAAACAGAAGAAGAGGCGATCGCCATGGCAAATGACACGCAATATGGCCTGGCGTCTTACTTTTATTCCCGCGATATCGGTCGTGTGTGGCGTGTTGCCGAGGCGCTCGAGTACGGCATGGTGGGCATCAACGAAGGTATCATTTCCACAGAGATAGCGCCGTTCGGCGGCGTAAAGGAATCGGGCCTCGGCCGTGAAGGCTCGCACATAGGGATCGAAGAGTTTGTCGAGCCGAAGTACATGCTCATGGGCGGCTTGAGTTCCTGAGCATGACAGCAGCAGATCAAAAGCTTCGGGCCGCACAGCGCGCTCTCGAAGATGTTCATGATGGCATGCGTCTGGGGTTGGGCAGTGGCTCTACTTCGGCCTGTTTTGTCGATGTTCTGGGCGCCCGCGTTGCCGAAGGGCTGAATGTCGTCTGTGTACCGACGTCAGAAGTGATCGCCGAACAGGCCCGTGGACTGGGCATTCCCCTGGCGACGCTTGATGATTTGCCGGAGTTGGATCTAACCGTCGATGGTGCGGATGAACTCGACAGCGGCCTGGCGCTTATCAAGGGCGGTGGTGGCGCACTGTTGCGCGAAAAAATCGTGGCGACCGCCTCGAAAGCCATGATGGTAATCGCGGATGCCAGCAAACATGTTCAGACACTTGGGCAATTTGCATTGCCGGTGGAAGTTGTGCCGTTTGGCGCGGAAGTAACCTTTCGGCAGCTTGAGAGCCTTGCCCGCGATCATGGTTGCCAAGGTCCTGTCACCTTGCGCATGCATAATGGCAAGCCGTTCATGACGGATGGAGGGCATTTGATCTATGATTGTGCCTTCGGTGAAATTGCAGATCCGGGCGCATTGGGGCCGGCTTTGAACGGATTGCCGGGTGTGGTTGAGCACGGGCTCTTCCTCTCGATTGCGACATCCGCGATCATCGGCACTGAAGATGGAACGGTCATTTTGACACCATAACGCCCGACCGATCTGGCTTTCCC
>JAJFHB010000600.1 GCA_021775795.1 Hyphomicrobiales bacterium
CATGGTCGGATGATGCGAAACGCGATGGTAGAGATCATACTTGTTGAGATCCGGATCCATCCAGACACCCTTCGACAACATTGTCTTGTGGTCTTCTGAACCGGGAAGAGGTGTCAGGTAGAAAAACTCCAGCACATCAACCGGCAGTTCTTCCTTGATGATCTCGATGTCCCGGAGGATTGATTCCTTGGTATCCGCGGGGAAGCCAAGAATGTACCCGGCATAGGTCGTCGCACCGTGATCACGCCACTTCTGCAGCATGTAACGGTATTCCGTGATCTTGTTCTGCCGCTTCTTTGCTGCAAGCAGATTGTCCGGGTTGATGTTTTCAAGCCCGATAAACACACGCTGCACGCCGGCGGCACAGGATTTCTCAATGAAGTTCTTGGTCTTGTGGCACAGAGTGTCGACCTGAATGATCAGCTTGACCTTTATGCCTTCATTTTCGCGCAACCAGATGAGCCGGTCGAGCATGACCTCCCAGTCTTTGTTGCGGGCAAAGTTGTCATCTGTGATGAAAAACTTCCGAATGCCCTGAGCTGCGTTCTCGCGAACGATCCGCTCCAGATCATCTGCTGTACGAAAGCGGCTCTTGCGGCCCTGCACGTTGATGATGGTGCAGAATGAGCACTGAAAGGGGCAACCCCGCCCAAGATCAAAACTGGAACGCTTGTCGCAGGTCCTGTTGATTGCCTCTTGCGAGAGAAAGGGCACAGGCTCGCCTTCCATCGTCGGAAGGTCTTTCATGTAATTATAGATGGGCTTCAAGGCGCCATCATAGGCATCGCGCAATACCTCATCCAAGCGGCCTTCTTCGCCTTCACCAGCAAAAATCGAAATCCCACTCTCCTGAGCATCGACAATTTCCTGGGGCATTTCAGGCAGCATGGAGATGCAACCCGAAACGTGAAAGCCTCCGATCGCTACAGGAAGCTTTGCTTTGAGGAACTGCTGCGCCAGATCAATGGCCCGCGGATACTGGTTTGACTGCACACCGACGAAGGCAATCAGAGCCTTCCCGCCTGACCGCTTGATGTCACGGATGATGTGATCCGGGCGTATGCGGATATTGGTCTCGTCAAAGGGCAGAGCGCGAATGTCAATATCTGGTCCAAGTGCCTGGCGCTCCTGGCAATCCATGATCAGACCGTTCACCGCCGCCAGGGTATTGGAGGGGATCAGTGACCGCCGCCACTGGATCGGATAACCGTCATCATCATAGTGCGACGGTTTGATCATGATCACTTGAAACACTTCGCGTGTTGTACTCTCAGCACTCACCATTGGTGACCCGCCTCTCATAACGCCTCAGAATTACGACGATCGTTTTTCTTATCATACGTCGCCGCCGAACGATTGGAGCACATTTTTCAGTGCATTCCACAATGGATCTGCTGGAAACGTAAACGTCTCTCGCCAGCCTCACCATATTTCACTGCCGTGACTATTGCCAGTTTCCCCGCCCGGTTTCTACTAACATTTGTTCTTATTTGCCCGGTGTGACAGGCCAGCAACAGTGATTCCGGCCACGTGGACGCAAAAGTGATCCCCTTGCATCTCTCGAATTGCCTTTATCTCGCTCAAAGCAGGTGTATATTTTCGCAATCTTTCCACCACTGTTGAGCGCAGGTCTTTCATGAATGTGTCGCCAAAAATCGAGATCCTGAACAGCGCCTGCCCACACGATTGCCCGTCTACCTGTGCACTGGAGGTCGAGAGAATCGATGGTTCCACGATCGGGCGGGTGCGGGGCGCCAAGGACAATTCATACACTGCGGGTGTGGTTTGCGCCAAAGTGGCGCGCTATGCAGAACGCATTCACCACCCCGACAGACTGCTGAAACCAATGCGGCGCACGGGCGCAAAGGGGTCCGGTGAATTTGAAACGATCTCCTGGGATGCCGCTCTTGACGAAGTGGCAGAGGCCTACCTGAAGGTCGAACAGGAATATGGCGCAGAGGCAGTCTGGCCTTATTGGTACGCCGGCACCATGGGGCTGGTTATGCGTGATGGCCTGCAGCGCCTGCGCAACGCCAAGAGCTATTCCGGCATGTACGATACAATCTGTACGGCGCTTTCATACTCCGGCTACATGGCGGCCACTGGCGCCCTTCGGGGTTCTGACCCCCGCGAAATGGCCAAGTCTGACCTGGTGATCATCTGGGGCACAAATCCGGTGCACACGCAGGTCAACGTCATGACCCACGCCATGAAGGCCAGGAAAGACCGCGGCGCCCGCATTGTTGTGGTTGATGTCTACAACACCGCCACCATGAAGCAGGCTGACATTGGCATCATTTTGAAACCGGGAACCGATGCGGCGTTTGCCTGCGCCATCATGCATGTGCTGTTCCGCGATAATTATGCAAACCGGCCCTACATGGAAAAGTTTGCGGACTGCCCTGAGGAACTGGAAGCCCATCTTCGCGACAAGACACCTGAATGGGCAAGCGTCATAACAGGCGTTCCTGCCGAGGAAATCGTTTCTCTCGCTCATGCCATCGGCCAGACGCAACGTACTTTTCTGCGCCTTGGCTATGGATTTTGCCGTGGCCGCAACGGTCCGGTGAGCATGCACGCTGCAACAAGCATTGCGACCGTCACTGGTGCCTGGCAACACGAAGGTGGCGGCGCATTCCATAACAATGGTGGCATCTACCACTGGGACAAGACGCTGATCGAAGGCCTGGATGTTCGTGACCCGGCGATCAGATACCTTGATCAATCACGTATCGGCCCGGTGCTGACCGGTGATCGTTACGATCTGGGTGAGGGACCGCCCGTCAAGGCATTGTTCATTCAAAGCACCAATCCGGTTTCTGTCTGCCCTGAACAGGACAAAGTAAAAGCGGGATTTGCCCGCGAAGACCTGTTCGTTTGTGTGCATGAGCAGTTCATGACCGAAACCGCGCGTATGGCGGACATCATTCTGCCGGCAACGATGTTTCTGGAACATGATGACGTTTATCAATCCGGTGGTCACCAGCACATCATCCTTGGCCCGAAGATCGTTGAGCCGGCTGGAGAGTGCCGGTCGAACCATGATGTGGTTTGTGGTCTTGCCGAGCGGCTAGGGGCTGAGCACGAAGGTTTTTCACTGACACCACGCGAGTTGATTGACCGAACACTCACAGCTTCAGGCTGGGGCTCGCTGGCTGAACTTGAAGCTGGCAAGTGGATCGATTGCCAACCGGACTTTGACCGGGCTCATTTCGTTGACGGCTTCAAATGGCCTGATGGAAAGTTTCGCTTCAAGCCAGACTGGAAGGCCTATCGCTTCAAGCCATACATGGACAAAACCTTTGGGCCGGTTGATGACATGCCTGCAATGCCGGACCATTGGAACGTCATTGAGGAAGCCGACGACGAGCATCCATTCCGTCTGGCG
>JAJFHB010000007.1 GCA_021775795.1 Hyphomicrobiales bacterium
CTTTTGTAATCGCGGGCAACCTACGCCGATCAAATCGGCATTGCAAGTATGGGCGAAAGCGGCGCTTTACCTCTGCGCAGGGCGATCTGTCAAGGCTTCCCCGCACCCCGGCCTTGCGCAAATTCCGGAATTCAAAAAAGAAAAAGGCCCGGGGGAGGATCCGGGCCTTGTTCTCAGCGCTCCGCTAGGCCTCATGGGGCCCTGCGGCGCTTCTTTTCGTGTGTTGGGTTTAGACCTGTACGAAAGTCGTCTTGGCCTGATCGATCGTCTTCATGACGCCTTCAGTGATCGGCTTGGAGGAGGTTTCGGCAACCTTGGCGGAAAGTGTGCCGAGGTCCTGAGCCTGCTCTGCGTAGGACTTGAACTGGTTCTGAGCAAATGCTGACTGCAGTTCGAAGAACTCGGAGACGTCTTTCACTGCAACGGCGCGGCGTGCGAATTCAAAGCCGGCGTTGAGGTTTGCCTGGGCATACTCAATGGCTTTGGTGTTCAGGTCGACACTGCCGCTCTTGAAGGCTGCCGCTGATCCGTCAAACAGATCAACGGTTTCCTGAGCGCTGTCCTTGAACTGCTCGTAGGAAGCACGGGCACGCTCGATGCCGGTTTCGGTCATTTCGCGCATGTTCTGTGCCGCATCAATGGCAGCGGCTTCGGCAGTCTGAGCTGCGTTCTTGGCGCCTTTGGATGCTGAGGTCTTGGCTGAGTTGGTCATTTCGGATCATTCCTTGGATCGGCGGGCCCTGTGGAGGTGACAGAGCCTCGTCTGTTGAACTGATCCGTATATAGGACACGTTATTGTGCAATGCAACATAAATGTTGCGACGCACTAAATTAAAATCACGACGCCGCGGCAACTGCATGTGAGATAAGGAATTTTGTGTGATTGGGTCACTTTGGCGCAGCGCAAAATCAGCCCTCCCGCCCTGCACTTCGCTGTGGACGTTGGGGAAGGTAAGTCGTTACAATGGTAACTGGTTGAGTGAATGCGGCGATTCTATCAACCTTTTATGCAAACTAGAAAAGACATCAACAAAATCACGGGGAGGCCGCAGGTCAGAATTCAATGCGGCCGACATTTGTCGGACGCAGGGAAGGCGTCAATTGAGCGGCAGTAAACCACCGACCCTGGAGGCGTTGAGCGCATCCGATCGTCCTGCATGGCTGTGGGACGTGGAACGCTTGCGCGTTGTCTGGGCGAACCACGCCGGAATAAAGTTCTGGGGCGGGGAAACGCTGTTCGATCTGATCGATCGCAGGTTTTCTGCGCGCGACACCGGCGTCGCGAAAATTGCCGACGTCCACAAATCGCTGGCTCCGGAAGAATCCGTTCAGGCCAATTTCGCCTTTGCCGGCGCCCGTGGCGAGGGCATGCTGCGCTGCCATTGCAGCCGCGCCACCCTGCCCGATGGCCGCGCCGGCCTGCTGCTACAGGCGACACAGTCTTCAAGCGAACGCCATGAACAACGCGAGCGCCTCGGCGCTCAGGTTCTGGATGCTCTGCCGAACGCCGTGATCGTGGTTTCATCGGCGGGTCATGTTCTGCATGGCAATCAGGGCGCCCGTGAATTGTGGGCGGGCCGGTTGCCGGAAACCCTGGGTGTGCTGGTTGGCGACGAGGAATTGGGAGCAGAGCTTGTGAGCGAAGCTGCCGGTGGCGGCGTTGTCAGTGATGTCCTGCGACTTCAAACCCGCTTTGGTGAACGCCTGCACCGCATCTATCTGGACGCCCTGCCACGCGCTGATGGCGAAGAGCTGGCCTATGCCGCAACATTTGAGGATGTTACCGAGCGCCGCGACTATGAGCGCAAATTACGAGGCGACGTTGACCGTCTCACTAACTTCGTTGCCGCTGCGGCAGCCTTTACCTGGAACCTTGATGAGGATCTCCTCTTCCAGGATGTCTCCGAGGGCTTCACACATCTGACCGGTGTTGTGCCGGCAGCGATTGTCGGCCGCAGCTTCAGTGATGTTGCGGCAAGCTTCAATCTTGATGTCACGGCTGAGACATATGAAGCCATTGAGGAACGCGATCCCTGGCAGATCATAGTCACCTGGCCAAACGCCAAACCTGCACCGGTCCCCCTTTGTCTCAGTGCTGTGCCCGATCTGGCTCTTGATGGATCGTTCCAGGGTTACAGGGGCATCGGAACGCCGGTCTGGACGCAGCGTGCCCAATCCAGCGAGACCGGAGCAGCGCCAGGGGAAACAGCTGGTGCGGACGAGACAAATGACACCCCGGATACAGCGCCCGCGCTTAGCGATGATGATCAAGCCACTTTCACAGCCATCGGTGAACGGCTTGTGGCGGAGAACGGCACCGCACCCAGTACGCCCGAGCCGGCGGTCACGATCTATTCCGGCCCCAGCGATGACGAGTTGCGGACCATTCTTGATACGGCCACCGACGGCATTGTGACATTTGAACCCGAGGGCCAGATCATCTCCCTCAACGCCAGTGCACAGGCGCTATTCGGCCTCGACAGCCAGGAGGCGGTTGGCCGTAAACTGTTTGAGTTTCTCACCGAACAGGGCGGCAAGATAGTGCGTGACTATATGGCGGCACTGTCCGACAGCGGTCTTGCGAGCATCTTCAACGACGGCCGCGAAATCAGTGCGATTGAAGCACAGGGCGGCGAAATTCCGCTGTTCGTGACCATCGGTCGCGTCGGCGGCGAGAACCAGCGCGACAGCACCAATCCGGTATTTTGTGCAGTGATCCGGGACATTACACAATGGAAGCAAACTGAATCCGATTTGCGGAAAGCCAAAGAAACGGCAGAAGAAGCAAACGCGCAGAAATCGGATTTCCTTGCCAACATTTCGCATGAATTGCGCACGCCGCTTAACGCCATCATTGGCTTCTCCGAGGTTATGAGAGGGGAAAAGTTCGGCCCGATCGCCAATGAAAAATACAAGGGCTATGTCAACGACATCTGCACAAGTGGAGAACATCTCCTCAGCCTGATCAACGATCTGCTGGATCTGTCCAAGGTCGAATCCGGAAAGCTTGAGCTCAATTTCACGAGCGTTGATCTGGGCTCCATCGTGCAGCAATCGATCGGTATCGTGCAGCCGCAGGCGACGCGCGAACGCATTATCATGCGCTCCAGCGTCGCCAAGGATCTGCCCAACGTTGTCGCTGATCAACGCAGCATGCGCCAGATCGTTCTCAATCTGCTGTCCAACGCGGTCAAATTTACGGACCCTGGGGGTCAGGTCATCGTCTCGGCGGTGCTCGATGATGATGGTCGTGTTCAACTGCGCGTCAAAGACACGGGCATTGGCATGAACGAAGAAGAGCTGGAAGTGGCGATGCAACCGTTCCGCCGCATTGAGCGTGCCGGCCGCAGCGCCCGCAGTGGCACCGGCCTTGGCCTGCCACTGACAAAGGCACTGGCGGAAGCAAACCGGGCCTCGTTTGCCATCGAAAGCCAGCCCGGCTCAGGCACGCTGGTGCAGATCATCTTTCCGACAACAAGAGTTCTTGCGGATTGACCCGCACCAGCGACTGTTTCAAGACGGGTGCGCTCTGGTCGCAGTGCTGACGATTGACCCTTATCGCTGCACTATCTATAACCGCCGCACGCGCCAGTTAAGAACCATTTGCAAGTTAGAATAATTAAAAAACGACCGCACACCCAATAACTTGCACAGATTCAGCGCAAACAGGCAGGCGGCATAGACGCAGATGGCGAATGTTTTTCGCATCCAGGACACGAGATTGTTTTCGCCGTTCAAAGGCGAGAGCGAGAGGCTGTGGGGTCTGGGCGCCGTAATTCTTACCCTGCTGGTAGCGCTGCCGGTCATTTCGATTGGATATCTGGCACTCTTTCCGACCGAGAACATCTGGCCGCATTTATACAACACGGTGCTGTTTGGTTACGTCTGGCGAACCGCCGTGCTCATGGTCGGCGTTGGCATAATCACATTT
>JAJFHB010000061.1 GCA_021775795.1 Hyphomicrobiales bacterium
TTACCAACAAAGCTGCCCGGGAGATGAAGGACCGTATTGGCACTCTCATCGGTGGTGTCGTTGAAGGCATGCAGTGGCTCGGTACTTTCCACTCAATCGGCGCCAAGGTTCTGCGTCGTCATGCAGAGCTTGTGGGCTTGAGATCAGATTTCTCCATTCTCGATACTGACGACCAGATCCGACTGCTTAAGCAGTTGATACAGGCCCGCGAAATTGATGAGAAACGCTGGCCGGCCCGGCAGCTGGCTTCCCATATTGATGGCTGGAAGAACCGGGGCCTGACACCAGATCGGGTGCCGGTTGGAGAGGCAGCAGCTTATGGCAACGGCCATGGTGCAACGCTCTATCAGGAATATCAGGAGCGCCTCAAAACCCTCAATGCCGCAGACTTCGGCGATCTGTTGCTCGAGTGCCTGAGATTGTTTCAGGAAAACCCGGACGTTCTCGCCCAGTTCCAGAAAAAATTCGTCTACATGCTGGTCGATGAGTATCAGGATACCAACGTCGCCCAATATCTCTGGCTTCGGCTACTGGCGCAGGGCACCAACAACATCTGCTGTGTCGGTGACGATGATCAGTCAATCTACGGATGGCGTGGCGCAGAAGTTGATAACATTCTGCGCTTCGAAAAGGATTTTCCAGGCGCCCGCATCATTCGCCTGGAACAGAACTACCGCTCAACACCGCACATCCTGTCTGCAGCATCCGGGTTGATCGCCCACAATGAGGGCCGTCTCGGCAAAACGTTACGTACCGATGTCGCTGATGGAGACAAACTCAACGTGCGTTGCGTTTGGGATGGTGAAGAAGAGGCCCGCGCCATTGGCGAAGACGTTGAACAGCTGCAGATCAAAGGCGGCAACCTCAACAACATGGCAATCCTCGTCCGTGCATCCTTCCAGATGCGGGAGTTCGAAGACCGCTTCATTACGCTTGGGCTGCCTTACCGTGTAATCGGCGGGCCAAAGTTCTACGAACGCTCCGAAGTTCGCGACGCCCTGGCCTATCTGAAGATCACAGCCCAACCAGACAATGACCTTGCCTTCGAGCGCATAATTAATGTTCCCAAGCGCAGCATTGGTGATGCCTCCGTAAAGAAACTGCGTGGACATGCCCGGGCCCAAGGGATCTCGCTTTATCGTGCCTCGCTATCGGTGGTGCAAACGGATGAATTGCCCGCGAAAACACGTAACTCACTTGAGCGGCTGCTCGAAGACTTCTCGCGCTGGCGCAGTCTGATTGATGGTGTGGCGCACACGGAACTTGCCGAAATCATCCTCGATGAATCCGGCTACACCGCCATGTGGCAGAACGACAAGTCTCCAGATGCGCCCGGCAGGCTCGACAATCTGAAGGAACTTGTGCGCTCACTCGATGAGTTTGAAAACCTCACAGGCTTTCTGGAGCATGTCTCACTTGTCATGGATGTCGGCACGGAACAAAGCGACGAAAAAATCAACCTGATGACGCTTCACAGCTCCAAGGGATTGGAGTTTGACACCGTATTCCTCCCCGGATGGGAGGAAGGTCTGTTCCCCCATCAACGCGCCCTTGATGAGAGTGGCCGCGCCGGGCTTGAAGAGGAAAGGCGCCTCGCCTACGTCGGCATCACCCGCGCCCGCAAGCTCTGCAAGATCAGCTTCGTGCAGAACCGCCGCATTCATAATCTCTGGCAATCAGCCCTGCCATCGCGTTTTCTGGACGAGTTACCGGAAGCAAATGTTGATGTGGAGGTGGCACAAGCGGGTTATGGAAACTATGGCGGCTTCACGGAAAGCCGTTTTGACAGCCTGGATCCCTTCTCAAGCACTTATTCCACGCCCGGCTGGCAGCGCGCGCAACGCGGACATTCTGCCGGGTACAAGCCTCAGAGTGGCCCACGCACGATCGAGGGTGAACTGGTGGCCCGCGAAGATGCTGAGGTCTCGCAGTTTGCCCTTGATGATCGCATCTTTCACCAGAAGTTTGGTTACGGATCAATCGCTGCAATTGATGGTAATAAGCTCACCGTTGATTTTGAAAAGGCCGGCCGCAAACGAGTGCTGGAATCTTTTGTCGACAAGACGTAGCGGCATCGCTCCATACACATATGGACGCTCAAGAAGCTCAAACGATGTAAGCAAGGAACGGCTTACTCCTGTGCCTCTTTGATCACCGCATCAATGGCATTGTAAAGCTCATCCATCGCCTGCAGCTCGGCTTCATCCACACGAGCGTCCGCATGCACGATGTCGGTCGAAAGATCCCACAGGGCCCGAAGTTCCCATTCGCCTCGCGTGCTGAGCCGTTCGACGGCGCGTTCCAGCACATCATATGTGGGCACCTGTGCGCTCATCCACTCAACGACGCGCTGGTGGTCATAATTCTCAAACACCTCGGGTCCCAGTTGACGGGCCCGGGTGCGCACAAAATCTGAAATGAGAGTTTCTTCGCTTTCATCGAAGTGCCTGTCTGCCATGGCAACAAACATCAGAATCCTCAATTCATCGCCAACGAGCCCCAGCACTTCACGTGTTGCACGCGTTTCGTACTCCGTGTGCAAGCGATCATCCTGCTCGGTCATGCCGATGAAGGGAGCAAAGAAGGCATCGGAATCTTCAGTTTGGGCGCCCGTGCGGTAATCCCGGATCTGCTGGATACGCTCAAGCGAAAAGGCCCGGAAATCAGTACGAAGGTGGCAGTATCCCCAAAGATAGCGGCCGTCCGGCGTCTCCACGAGTTTCACGCAATTCACGAGACGCTCAGAAATGTTACCATCGACATCTTCATAGGTTATGCCGATGCTCAGGCCATCCAGCAACGGCTCCGGGTCGGGCGCAGCCGCCAACATCATATCATGGGTGTCAGAAAGGCTGCCGCTCTGCGGATGCCGGCCGACATCAACCTGCGGCTCACCGCCCCCAAAGGAACGAAGCTTATTCCTGAGCTCTTCGAATATGGTCACCAACCCCTCCCCAGCTTGTCTTTTTGTGCCTGCCACTATAGCAGACACACAGCAATGATAAGCAAACTCGATCGCAAAGCATATGACGGTTGATCTCGGAATAAAGATAATTGTGACGGAGTTCCCGCCAGACACTGAAGACGCGGTGTGCGAAGCGTTTGAGTCGGACGACAACATGGCGGTATCGGCTACCGCCATCACCGTGCCAGCAAATTCGGACGGCCGCGTTTCCATTGAATTTTATTGCAACGCAACAATAGACGAGGAAACGGCCCGGGCACGTCTGACGGCTGCAATCGGCGCTGACCTCGCTGCGGCCGTTGAGATGACGATAGAAGAGATTGAAAATCGCGACTGGGTGGCGGAATCTCAGGCTGGTCTGACACCTATTGAGGCGGGTCGCTTTTTTGTGCACGGCGCACACGACAGGCACTTGCGACCGTTAAACGCTCACACGATTGAATTGGAAGCGGGACAGGCATTCGGCACCGGTCATCATGGCACAACGAAGGGATGCCTTTTGGCCCTGGACGCGGAGTTGAAGCGGCACACGCCGCGCCGGGTGCTCGATGTCGGTTGCGGCTCCGGCATTCTGGCTATCGCTGCGGCAATGGCGATCAAGTCTGTTGTTGTTGCCAGCGACATTGACCCCATCGCCATAAAGGTGGCGCAGGAAAACGCCCGCAAGAACAACGTGCAGGGTTTTGTGCGGACAAGTGTCGCGGCCGGCACAGGGCACCGGAGTATTCAGGAAATGGCGCCCTATAACATTGTTTTTGCAAATATTTTGGCGCGACCCCTTATCGCCCTGGCCCCGGATATCCGGTCCGTTCTGGCTAAAGGAGGCCGCGCCATTTTGTCTGGTTTGACACCTGCCCAGGAGGCGGGTGTCACCGCTGCCTACCGGCTTCAGGGACTGCACCTCGAACGGCGCTTTGAACTGGAAGACTGGTCGACGCTAGTAGTGAGGCGTTAGCCTAGTTCTGGTGGCGAATGCCCCGGACGAAATCGTGAATGTCAGAGCGTGACAGCCCGATATCTGTAAGCTGACGGTCATCCATCGAGTGAAGGTGACGCTCCGCAGCACGTGTCTGATGGCTCTTGGCGATCCAACCGGCAATACGAGTAAAGACGGACAAGGAACCCTTCAGCGAAGGTGCACCGTGACCCGTGGTAGTTCCATATGCAGCGTGGCTCATGGTATTCTCCTGGCGTTACAAGGTTTTGAATCTGTCCGCTTTGCGGTGTTCATCGGGGCATTACCCGTGTCCTGCGAGGCGTCAGCGTTGAGGCGGTATATAGACTTCCTGTGGCGCCAAAGAAGCGGCATTATTGCATTGCAGCAATGCATTTAGTGCATGCCACAATTCATAATCTGGAAATAATTTTGCAGGGCTCTTTGCCGGCCCGGCGAAAACCCTCTAAGCTCGCAGAACGACGCAGTTTTCATCGGCGTTAGGTGCGGGATGGGCGGCCCTGCAAACTGATGATTTCGTGCACGCATTCACGCGAATTGCCTCATTCAGGGAACTCAAAGCCGCATGTTCCAGATTTTTGAAGACCATCAAGGTTCAGCAAGGTCCACCGTCCGGGTCGCCCGCCTGCGGGAAGAACTATCACGCCAGGCGCTCGACGGTTTTGTCGTGCCCCGTTCAGACGAACATCAAGGAGAGTATGTTGCCGCCTATGCAGAGCGGTTGAGTTGGCTTACCGGCTTCGATGGCTCGGCAGGCAGTGCTCTTCTCATGCGCGATAAGGGGGCGATATTTGTTGACGGGCGCTATACGCTTCAAGCCCGCGAGCAGGTCGACACAGCTATATTCGAGCCCCACAACGTGGCCGACTGTCCGCCGGACAAGTGGATATCAGAGAATGTCCGCGTAGGTCAGCGCATCGGTTTTGACCCTTGGCTGCACACAGTCAATCAGATCAAGCGGCTGCAGAAAGCCTGTAAACAGGCAAGAATTGAACTTGTTTCCGTCTCGAAGAATCCGATCGATGCGGTGTGGGCAGATCAGCCTGCACTTCCGCGACACCAGATCATTATGCATCAGATTCAGTATGCCGGTGAGCATGCCCGCACGAAACTGGCAAAACTGTCTGAAGCCCTGACCAAGGCACAGGCCGATACGACCGTACTCACGGCACCCGATTCAACCGCCTGGGCATTCAACATCCGTGGCTCGGATGTGTCCCACACACCCATTTGCCTGGCCTTTGCCATTCTTCACGCAGAGGCAAAACCAGAGCTTTTTATTGCTCAGGAGAAAATTGACGAAACGGTTCGGGATTATCTGGAAGACCTCGTCATTCTGCGCGAGCCTTCTGAGCTTCTTGGCGCACTTCGTGAGCTTGGCACCTCTCATAAGCGCGTATTGATTGATCCAGCGGTAGTTTCCCAGGCCATTGCCGATACGCTTAGCAAGGCAGGCGCCCAACTCGTCAATGGACCGGATTTGTGCCTCCTGCCGAAGGCCCGCAAGAATGAAACTGAGGTTGAGGGGACCCGCGCAGCACATGAGCGTGACGCGGTTGCGTTATGCCGCTTCCTTTCCTGGTTTGATCGTGAGGCGCCGAAAGGACGTCTTGATGAAATCAAGGCCGCAAAGGAACTTGAACTGTTCCGCACCGAAACCGGCAAGCTGCGTGACATAAGTTTTTCGACGATTTCCGGATGGGCGGCAAATGGAGCCATCGTCCACTACCGGGTCACGGAAGCCTCAAACCAGAAAATTACCGGCAACGGATTGTATCTGGTCGATTCCGGCGCTCAGTACTTCGACGGCACCACTGATATTACGCGTACCATCGCCGTTGGACAGCCGAGCAGCGAGATGAAAGACCGCTTTACACGCGTCCTGCGGGGCCACATTGCCATTGCCACAGCACGCTTTCCGACGGGAACAAGCGGCTCACAACTGGACGCCCTGGCCCGCAGGCCCCTATGGGATGTCGGCCTCGACTTTGATCATGGCACCGGCCATGGCGTTGGCAGCTATCTATCCGTGCACGAGGGCCCGCAGCGCATCTCCAAGGCCGGCAGCATTCCCCTTGAACCCGGCATGATCATTTCGAACGAGCCCGGCTACTACAAGGAGGGCGAATACGGTATTCGCATTGAAAATCTGCTGCTCGTGCGCGAACCCACACTTGAAGCTGAAGAAGAACGCGAAATGATGCGTTTCGAGACACTGTCCTGGGCCCCAATTGATCTGTCACTCGTCGACGCTTCAATGATGCTGCCCGACGAAGTCCAATGGCTCGATGACTATCATGAGAAAGTCTGGGAAGTTGTGAGCCCAAGATTGCGTGAAAAGGACCGTAAATGGCTGGAGCGCGCAACAAAGCCAATCAATGCAAAGGCGCGGAAAAAGAACAAGGAAGGTGGCGGCTGGTTCAGCTAGATCGCTTCACCAGAAGTACGCCAACCCAAGGCAACGCCCAACAACATCACCGGTGCAATCCGACTTCGCTGACCGTGTTACGGATGGCCTGTTCAAAGTTTCTCGTGGCCGGTGACGGTGAGTTGTGAGCGCGCTGAAGTATTTGGATCTTTCTGCGTGCTGCCGGATCGGCAACCGGCAAGAACCGAAGCTCACTTTCCATCGGGTCTGCGACCAGGCGAGGCAACACGGTTGTCCCCATCCCCGCCCGTATCAACGCCAGTAGGGATGTGGTGTTTCGAACCATCAGCCGGGAGCCGGCAAACACCTGCTGAAAGCTCTCAGCCTTTATGTGCTCACAAATGCCATTGGCTATAAAAGGCCATGGAGCCAGGGCTTCCCAGCGCAGGGGTTCGTCCAACGCGGCTAAGGGATGGTCTGCCCGGCACACAACAAAGAAAGCGTCCGAAAACAACTCATCGCGGCGGATGTCTGCCCCGGTGCCGATATCACTGGCAACACCAAGATCTACCCTTTCGCGCTCAAGCTCGCGCATGATCGAACCGGAATCCATATCCTGAACGTCAATCCGAACTGCAGGGTGATCCTTCAGGAAGCTTCGAACAGCTTGCGGCAGAATTACTTCAGCCACAGAAGGAACTGCAGCCACCCGGACATATCCGGTTTCCGAGCGGGCAAAGCTTTCAATTGCAGCGACAGTTCGGTCGAAATGATCCAGCTCTCGATCAGACTGTTCGAGTACAAATTCTCCCAAAGGGGTGAGCTTGCTCTTGCGTTCGGATTCGAAAAGAGGGTCTCCCAGTTGTGCTTCAAATTGTTTGAGCATCATCGAAACAGCCGAAGTGGTTCTTCCTAACTTGTCCCCCGCATCCGCCAGATTGCCGCTCCGAGCAACTGTAGCGAAGCATCTCAACATCTCAATTTTGATCATCGATTTCAATATTTCTGTAATTTATTGCAATTGTTTCATTTTGACTGAAACGTTCCTATGCGTCCATAGTCGGGCCAACTAAAAAGCAGACGCTTGGATTTCATTGCGGACGTGGGGGGTGGCATGACGCACGAGCCTTACAGGATCGATTGTCTTCAATATGCGAACTGGTCGGAGAAGATATTCCGGCAAATGCGGGAAGGCAGCGTCGATGCGGTGCATGTGACGATCGCCTATCACGAGAACTTTCGCGAGACCGTCCTCAATTTCGAACAGTGGAACCGCTGGTTTGAGCAATTTCCAGACCTGATCATGCCCGGCCGGACCGCAGCTGACGTGAAACGGGCGCAGGAAACTGGGCGCACGGCAATCTTTTTTGGCTTCCAGAACCCTTCACCGATAGAAGACGACATCGGGCTGGTTGAAATCGTCCATGCGCTGGGTGCGCGGTTCATGCAGCTCTC
>JAJFHB010000601.1 GCA_021775795.1 Hyphomicrobiales bacterium
GCCGTGGTTTAGACGCTTGTATCTGGTTACGGAAGGTCACGTGCCAGACTGGCTTGATACCGGATGCGAGCGCCTTGAACTTGTGAGCCATTCACAGATTTTCGCTGACCATAGCCACCTGCCAACGTTCAATTCACTCGCCATAGAATGTCATTTGCACCGGATCGACGGTCTGTCGGAGAAGTTCATCTACTGCAATGACGACGTCATTGTTCTGCAACCCACCGGAGATGACTACTTCATATGCGATGATGGCGGCCATTTCATTCACCTGTGGCCCCGGGAGCTGCCCCGGTCATTACGTGCGAAGAGCATTGTTGACCGGCATCTCGCCTATTCGCAATTGCTGCTGAACCGCGACCTTGGCACTCAGGCCCATCGACAGGCGCTGCCGCATATGCCGCAGATCTATGACCGCAGATGGTTGGCAGAAATGGGAAACTTTTGGCGGGCAGAATTAGAAGAAACATCAGCGCAGAGATTTCGGAAAACCAATTCTGCGGCTTTGAGAGTTTTATACTATCACGGATTAAGGGAATGGCCTTCGGCGCAAGTGCCAGATTGGGCTTTAACCGCCGGTTATCCCAAAGTGCAACTCACAGATGACGAAGCGTTGTTGCTCTGGTCTGAAGATAACTACGAGTCATTCGCTGCGGGTCAAATGGCCGCCCGATGGGCAAGTGCGAGATTTGTATGCTTCAACGAAGGAGCACACTTTGAGGGCAACGACGACCATTTGAGGCCGGTCTTTGATTTTCTGGCCAGAGAGTTTCCGACAGCTTGCATGTTTGAGCGCTCAAAGGGCAAGGATGGCGCCCGCGGATCAGTCTGAGCGCCGGGTCAATACGACATCCTCATCATTAAGCTTGCCGGTGTTGTGCCAGCCAAGCTTTTCATAAAACCCGGTGGCGCGTACCGATGGGTCCGGATTGGCGTTAAGCCAGATTTCCTCATGGCCCTCTCCGAAAAGCCAATGTTGCACCCGACCCAGAAGTGTCTTGCCGATGCCCCGTCCTTCGTAGCTAGGGAGGACTGCTACAACTGTGACTTCCGCATTGTCTGTGTCTCCCATGGCAAAACCAACGATCTGACCAGCATCCTCGCAGACCCAGCCGCGCGCATGGGCCTCCATATCCAACGCCATGGATTGCGGTGTAATCCCGTAATCCTCCTCCAGTTCTTCCCGGGTTATCGCATTTTCGACCGTTGAAAAGCGCACCTTGAGCGTGGCTTCGATGTCGCTCGGTAGCATCGGTCGATAGGTAAATGTCATGATCTTCTGGGCTTCGGCTCAGTCTATTCTGCGGCCGAAGAGGCGATGGCGGGTTCATACAAAGCGTCGAGATCTCCAAATTCGCGCTCCAGCAGGGGTATCACCTCAGACACGAAACGCTCCATCGATCTGCGGGCGACTTTCTGCTCCATGGGGCCGACTGAAAAGAAGCAGCTATAGTGATGCGGTTTTGCGATTCTGATTTCAGCAGCCATCTTTTCGGCGACGGTTTCAGGGTCGCCGACATTGGCGTTGAAGATGATCTCGTCCAGTGTCGGTTCACCGGAAAACGGGTCGGGACTTATGAAAGCGCCGTCCATATTCGGCGTGCCTTGCACCATGGTGGAAATGGTGCGGGCGATGAAGCGGACGCATTCGGCAAATTTCTGCTCTTCCGCCTTGTCCTCCGTGATGCAGATATACCGGTGAATGGCAATCCGGGCGGTGTCTGGATCCACTCCTGCGCCGCGATAGCCTGCATCCACCTGCGCGCGCAGGTCCCTCATTTTTTCCAACCCCTGAAAACCGGGCGACATCAAGGTCGTGTAGCCGGACTTTGCCACGCGCTCCACAAGGCTCGGGTTGATGCCCGCAACGTAAACATCCGGGAAGCGGTCCTGCTCAAGCTCGAGAACCATGGGGCGGTCCGGCAGATCAAAGCGTTTGCCCTTGATGCCGATGATGCCGTCTTTAAGAGCTCGTTCGATGACATCCCAGCATTCGTGGAAATAGGCAAACTTGTCCTCGATATCGAGGCCAAAGCCCGTGAACTCAAACTCCTGGTAGCCGCTGCCAAACCCGATAACGCTGCGGCCGCCCGACAGAATGTCCAGAAAGGCAATCTCTTCCGCCACCCGTACGGGATGATAGAGCGGCAACACCAGAACCGCTGGCGCCAGCTTGATGCGCTTTGTCTGCGCTGCACAATGGGCCGCCATCATCATCGGTGAGGGGCACATGGAATAATTCGAGTAATGATGTTCTGCAAACCAGGCGATGTCGAACTGCGGCACCTCGTCGGCCATACGCACAAGCGTCGCGGCATCTTCGATGACCTGGCGCTGCGAAGAGCTGCTGTCGGGCACCGTCATCAGGTTGAATTGTCCGAACTTCATCTGGTATTTCTCCCGGGCCTTGCGGTCAGTGCATAACGTAACCGCCGCCGACAATGACATTTTCGCCGGTAGCATAGCGGTTACGGCTTGAGGCGAGGAAGATGATCATTTCGGCAATATCTTCCGGTTCTGCAGCACGTCCAAGCGGCGTTGCCGCAGCGTGTTCAGGCACCCAGCCAGCCGCCAGGCCCTTTTCCGTCGCGATACCACCTGGTGCCACTGAATTTATGAGAATCTGGTCCGGCGCGAATTCAAGGGCGAAGGATTTGGTGAGACTGGTCACGGCGGTTTTCATCGCTGCATAGTGGGCGTTCTTGGGGTGCGGCTTGAAGGCATCGACCGAGGAGATGTTGACAATGCGTCCGCCTTCTCCGCGCGCCTTCATATGGGTAACGGCAGCGGCCATCATGTTGTGTGTACAGCGGACGTTGACGTCGAAGCTCGTGGACCATTCATCATCGGTGATTTCAAGGATGGGTTTGCGCGGAAACCATCCGGCGCAATTGACCATCACGTGAATCGGGCCCACCTGGCTGACGGCTTCGTTGAAGAGCCGGTGTGCCGGCTCGGACCTCGTAACGTCGCCAACCAGTCCGACAGCCTGACATCCAAGCTCATTGAGAGTGGCAACAACTTTGTCGGTAGCCTCCTGGCTCACGTCAATGATGGCGATAGCAGCAGCGCCGCGCTCAACCATCAATCTCGCGGTTGCCGCCCCAAGTCCACCGGCGCCTCCCACGATTACCGCTGTTTTTCCTTCCACGGCACTTTCCTCCACTGCGAACAGACAGGGAGCTTATACGGTTTGAGATCAGCGGCAAGGCAAAGGCGCGACGTCACGGATGTTACTATGTGTTTGGAATTTGCTTCGACACCGGTCAGGTAAAGCTCGTCATGTTTCCGCCATGTCCGCCATCGACCGTGACGACGGTACCACTCATGAAACTGGCTCTGTCGGAGGCCATGAAGGTGACGACGTCAGCAACTTCATCGACTGTTGCGGCGCGCCCGCCCGGTAGATTTTTGAAATATTCGCGCCATTGACTGGCATCTCCAAACTCCGCCTGGGCTTTGTCGCGCATAAGGCCAACAAGTCTCTCGGTCTGCACCGGTCCCGGGCTCACCGCCATTACCCGCACGCCGTTCGAAAGGCTACGGCCACCGACTGCCTTGGAAAAAGCATTCAATCCGGCATTGCCGGTGGTGCCCGTCACATAACTAGCATCGGTTCGATCTGCAGCCAGCCCGGTCACATTGATAATGACGCCATGACCACGCTTGCTCATCGGTTCCAGAAATGTGCGGGTCATGTTGATATAGCCGAAGACTTTGAGATCCCACGCCTCACGCCAGCGTTCTTCCGTCACTGCGAGCAAATCACCTGCGGGGATGGCCCCTGCATTGTTTATGAGAATGTCCGGAGTGCCGACCGCCTGCAGCAGTGCTTCTGGCGTTTCGCTTTCGGATATGTCAAAGGCATGAAGTACAAGGCGTGATCTGTCGTCGCCGGCGAGCTCGAGGGCAACTTCTTCGAGCCTGTCCAGGCTGCGCGAAACCAGGTGAACGATACAACCCTGACGGTAGAGTTCGCCTGCAATACCTCTTCCGATGCCAGCAGACGCGCCGGTCACGAGTACGCTTTTCCCGCTAAGTTCCAGGTTCATTTTCGAGCTTCTGCCAACGAATATTGATTCGCAGGCAAACTACCTACCTTTCCCTAAAACAACAACATCCTTTAGTCTAAGAGAGCGCAGTTGAACTCTCGATTATTGGCCATTTTCTCGCGTTACCTCACGGCAACGATGGTGCGTTGGTACAAGTGCCAGGTGGCGTGGCCAAGCACTGGCAGCACAACCAGCAGGCCAAGAAATGCCGGCAGCATTGCGATAATGGCGCTTACGGTAACGATCACACCCCAGCTCAACATGACCACCGGGCTTTTGAAAACTGACTTGAAACTGGTGATGAGGGCGGTGACAAAATCAATGTCCCGATCCAGCAGCAGGGGAATTGAAATAACGGTTGCGCAAAAGAGGATCGCCGCAAGCAGTGCCCCGACGATCGTTCCCACCGCGAGGAAACCGATCCCCTCAGATGTGTTCAGCAGCGATAAGGCGAATTCCTCCAGGCTGCCGATGGGACGCAGGCCGTAGAACAGGGCCAGCAATAACCGCACCTGGTAAATCCAGATCCAGAAGACGAAAAGCACAACAAACGCCATGGCCCCAAGCTGCCGATCCCGCTGTTCAATCACGACAAGAACAATTTCCCGCCAGTACAGGGGCGTGCCGGCCGCAAGCCGTCGGCTTATTTCGTAAAGGCCAACAGCGATGAAGGGGCCGATGAGGGGAAAGCCAATGGCGACAGGAAGTATCATCCACGGCATATCGTAGAAGCTCAGGCAGGCCATGATAAAGAGCCCGCCGAGCGTGTAGCAGCCGCCAAAGAAAAGCCCATAGAGCGGAGCCCGCCGAAAATCCGCAAAGCCCAGTTTCAGGGCATCCGTGATATCGCCGAAGGAAACCGGCCGGACTTCCGGTGCCGGTGGAGAAACGTAGGCGACTGCCTGCCCGTTTTGGCCCGACCCGTCTTGGTCCCGCTTGTCCTGGTCCTGCTTGTCCTGGTCCATGCCTGTGCTCCCCAAACACATCCCGTAATGTCACTAATCTGTCTGGTCAGCAAGTTTAGGGCAGCCGGCTGGCCATCACTTGACGTGAATCAATCGTTCTTTTCGTGTCGATGTTAGAGAGGCAGTCTGGCGGTGTGGGTGTTCGAGCCGCCGCCGGGCTGCACAAATCATCGGAAATGGAAGGCAATGTGATGGCTCTTGAAGCCTTAAAGATACAAATTGCCATGCTCCTGGAGCAAATGGAAAAGCAACCCCATGATGCCCATGAGATCTATGAACAGATCCACGAAAAGCTCAATGAATACCGGGCGATGGGATTGCCATTACCGGAAGACCTGGCAACGCTGGAGGAGCAACTCGCACTGGATCTGGATCGACGCCCCAATCATCGCTGACCGGTATGGCTGACGGTTTTTATTCAGGCAGAGATTTCATACGTTCATCAACGATGCTCATCAGATCCTTCGATGTCGGTTCTGATTTGTCGATAACGGCTTTGAAATCATCCCAGTCGAGGGCAAAGGCGGTAACATCCGTGTTAGCGCGGACATCGGCCG
>JAJFHB010000602.1 GCA_021775795.1 Hyphomicrobiales bacterium
TTATCGGATAGTTTTGATAGAAATTATCTATGATGAAAAAAGCGCCCGTACTTTTCCCCACAGGACTTCATGCCCAGTCTTAGACAGCTCGAATACCTGCTGGCGATTGCCGAAACCCGCCACTTTCGCCGCGCCGCTGAAAAGCTGAGTGTCAGCCAGCCGACCTTGAGCGCTCAACTGAGCACCTTGGAAAAACGGCTCGGTGTGCAACTCGTCGAGCGAAGCCGGTCACGCGTCATGCTTACTCCCGCTGGCCAGGATGTGTGCAGGGCGGCCCGGCGGATTGTCCGTGACGTTCAGGAAATCAAAGATATCGCTGCGGGTCAGCATGGACCTCTCGCTGGAACCGTCAGACTGGGGCTGCCGCCAACCATTGGCCCCTATCTGCTGCCGCGCCTGGTGCCGAAAATTCACAAGCTCCACCCCGAACTGAAGCTCTATGTTCGCGAGGAAGTGCCGCAATCGTTGCCGGCAAGCCTGGAAGAAGGCCGCCACGATGTCGTCATCATGCCGGTTCCCGTCCGCTCGGCTGAGCTCGAAAGCCTGCCCTTGTTTCGCGAGCCTTTGTACCTGGTCGTGCCCGCCGCCAGCCCCTTGGCTCAAAGTGAAACGGTCGAGAGAAAGTCCCTGCGGGGCGAAGCCATACTGACACTTGAAACCGGCCACCAGCTGCGTGAACAGGTTGATGCCATCTGTGAGGAGTTTGGCGCCCGGCTCTTGTCGAATTTCGAGGGCACCAGCCTTGATACATTGCGCCAGATGGTTGCGATGGAGATGGGATCATCGTTCCTGCCCGGGCTTTATGTGAAGTCCACCCTCATTCGCGACAGCCAGGTCAAGGCCCTGGAGCTGAAAGGCCGGTCGCTCTATCGCACCATAGGCATTGTCTGGCGCAAGGCATCGGAACGGCGTGACGACTATCTGCAGCTTGCCGACCATATCAAGGACGCCGTCAGGCGCGGCTTTCCCCAGTTTCCTGTTCTCTAGGAAAAATACTCCAGCAATAAAATGATCTAGTCGCTGATCATCGCCAACGCTGCTTTCCGGTCTCCGGGCTTCAGTTTCACAAAAAGCGCACGGGCTTTCTTTATATCGCGATCAGTGCCGCTTTCAGATGCCTCACGAAGGGCAATTGTGGTCGCGTGTTCCGCTCCGCAGATAAAGGTCAAAGCCCGCGAAAGGCGTCCGAGCGCTTCTCGGTCGATCGCTAGTTCATCCATTTTTCGTTTCCTTTTTGTGACCTGCAGAATGACGGTCAGGGTTTGCGCGGTCAACGGGTCAGGTCGAATCATCTGCGCCTCGCAAGTATCACCTGCAGTGCCCGCCGCCTCCGACAGGAAAGGTTACGGGTAATTTGATCCGTATGCGTTCAATATTTTGATATTATTTGTGCACGTTCAATAACTTAGCCAAAGGTAAGCCAATAGATAGATGCAGGCTGCCGTCGCTTTCACCTTTGATTAACTGGAACTGAGTCAATTTGCACCGGGTCAATTCATCCGCTGCGGTGACGGCAAGTCTTGCGCGTTGCTGGTGCAGATAAAGCGACACGAATGATTGACGCCGTGTGCCTGAGTGCGCGGCGGGATCAAAAGTTTAGCGGGCGTGGGAAAGTTGTCTCCGGGAATTGAGCCGTTCTGCCGTCTGAGTTTTCATCAGCCCTGGTGTTGGGTTGCCAGTTTTAGTTTAGGGAAGAAGAAATGACCAAATTGTCAGGTTCGGGCCTCTTATCCGGTCTCTCCATCAAACAGAAGATCATTGGCGCCTTCGCGTTCTGTCTTGCCGCAATGGTGGCAGTTGCCGGCGTTGCCATCTTTCAGCTCAAACAGATCGACGTAGAGATTGTTGATGTTGCAGAACTGGATATGCCGCTGACAAATGCTCTCTCGTCGGTTGCTTTGCTGCAACTTGAACAGACGATTGCATTTGAGAAACTGCTGAGGCTTTCACTGGAGATGCAGACAGATGTTCATGCCAAAGAGCAGTATGAGGAAGTCGTCGCCCATTTCTCAACGCTTGGAGAAGAGGTCAACGGCGAGTTTCTGAAAGCTGAAGAACTGGCCGATCATGGCATCGCGCAAGCCCATTCAGAAGAGGCGCTCGCGGAATTTACATCCGTCCTCGCTCAACTGAAATCATTGGATGCGGAGCATCATGAATTCGACGTCTTTGTTAGCGACATCGTCGGCGATATTGCATCTGGGCGCATTGCACAGGCTATTACCAAAGGCCATGAAATTGACGCGATCGCGGAGCACCTTGATCATGAGCTCGCAGCATTGTTGCACGAAATTGAAGGTTTCACTCTTGCCGCGCTGGCGACTGTCGTGGAGCACGAAAAATCCTCTCTGCGATTGATCATGATCATTTCCGCTGTTGCCATTGTTCTGGCGATAGTTCTCGTGTGGCTGGTGATATCCAAGTCGATCGTCACGCCGCTAAACCGTGTCATCGCCATCGTTCAGGCAATGACCGAGGGAGACACGGCCACAGCGATCGACACCTCAAGTCGGGACGAGATTGGCGCCATTTCTAAGGGCCTCGAAGCCTTCAGACTAAAACTTGTCGAGAATGAAGAGATGCAGAAGGCAGAGATTGCCCGGCAGCATCAGATGGGTGAGCGCGCCAAAGTATTGGACGGTCTCAATCATGAATTTGAACAATCGGTAAATGGAGTGGTTGAACGGCTGTCCGCCGCCACACAACAGCTTGATTCCACGGCACAAACCATGTCGGCTGCATCTGAAGAAACTCAGGTCCAGAGCAGTGTCATTCTGACAGCGTCGGAAGAAGCCGGCCAGAATGTGCAGACTGTTGCCAGTGCCACGGAAGAGCTTTCCGCTTCCATTCGCGAAATCTCTCAGCAGACAACTCAATCGCTCGATGCCTCGCAGCAGGCAGTTGAAGCGGCTGATGCGGCAAAGGCTGAAATTTCACTTCTGGTCGAGAACTCGCAAAAGATCGGCGAAGTCATTGGCCTGATTTCTGACATTGCCGAACAGACCAATCTGCTGGCCTTGAACGCGACCATCGAAGCGGCCCGTGCCGGTGAAATGGGCAAAGGCTTTGCGGTGGTTGCAAATGAGGTGAAATCCCTTGCCAGTCAAACTGCAAAGGCGACGGAAGAGATCAGCAGCCGAATTGAAGCCGTGCAGAGCGTCACGGGCAACTCTGCCGAGGCAATAGAACAGATTGTCCAGCGCATCGAAGGGGTCAACAAGGTCACGACCTCGATTGCAACGGCAATGGAAGAACAAAGCGTTGCTACTCAGGAGATTGCCCAGAACGTGCAGATGGCATCACAGGGATCTCAGGAAGTTACTTCCAACATCAACGGCGTCAGTGAAGCCGCCGGCAGTACCAGCCAGGCATCGGGCTTTGTTCTTGATGCGGCCGCTGAACTGCGTGAACTGTCTGAAACGCTGCATGGACAGGTTGGAAATTACCTGCAGGCTATCAAGGCGGCCTAGCAAGCTAGTTTCAACACCTAAGCACAAGCCCGCGGAACCTGGCCGGTTCCGCGGGCTTTTTGTTGCCTGTCGCTCTGCCAAAAACAAGCTGCGAGCCGCAGACGTTGTCCAGCCGCTGCCCCCATGATAGGGGGAACAGTGACCCAGGCGACACCTGCCGGGGCAATTCGAAAGGTCGAATATGCATGTCGGGCTCATAGGGGGCATTGGCCCTGCGGCAACAGATTATTACTACCGGGCGTTGATCGCCGAAGCTGCAAAGGGTGGCTTCAAGCTTGAGCTGACCATGGCTCACGCTGATACAACGACATTGTTGAAGAACCAGTCGGAGAACAATGTCGAGGCACAGGTTGAGATCTTTTCCCGGCTGGCCGCGCGCCTGAAAGCCGCCGGTGCCGAAATGGTCGTGGTTACCGCAATAGCCGGGCACTTCTGCATTGAAGAATTGAAGCAGGTGTCACCGCTTCCAGTGGTCAATATTATCGAAGAGGTGAGTCACGCCATCGCCGGGCTGGGTTACAAGAAAGCCGGCATCCTCGGCACGCGGGTTGCCATGGAATCCAGATTTTACGGTGGCATTGAAACGGCCGACGTGATCCCACCGTCTGGCGACGAACTCAGTGCGGTTCACGACATCTATATCGCCATGGCGGGGGCGGGCATTGC
>JAJFHB010000603.1 GCA_021775795.1 Hyphomicrobiales bacterium
GTCCCGTCGTGAAGACGGGAATCTCGACTGCACGTTTGATGGTGGTCGCCAGCGGAACGAACAGACCGTGCGGGGCAGGCGTCGGACCCCAGTGTTCCATGCGCCCTATGCGGGACATGTTGGTGCCGGCGATGACGTTCAGATAGTCGAGATGCCCGGTACCTGCGAGTGCCCTTGCGATCTTGCACATGTCGTCGTTCGTGAGGCCGCCGGGCACCTGCTCGTCGCCTGGAATGCGCATGCCGACGATGAGGTCCGGTCCAGCGGCAGCCCTCACACTTGCGCAGACTTCGTGAGCAAAACGCAAGCGGTTGTTGAAGCTGCCACCATAGACGTCTGTGCGCTTGTTGGTGAGCGGCGACAGGAAGGCCGCGACGAGAAAACCGAAGGCACCAAGGATCTCGATACCGTCCAGATTGCCCTCGCGGACCCGCTCTGCAGCGCTCCCATAGGCTTCGACGATTTCCCTGATCTCCGCAGTCGTCATTTCGTGCGGCACTTCTTTGAGCAGTTCGGAAGCAACGGGCGAGGGGGCCCACAAGGGCAGCCCTGCGTCCGAGTTGGGCACTGTTGCGGCGCTGTGGCCGAGTTGTGCGAGGATCAGTCCGCCTTCTTCATGCACCGCGCGGGCGAGGTTGCGATATCCATCGACAATCTTTCCATCCCGGTTGAGAAGGCCGCGGGCGGCGTTGAGCGCTCCGGTGGCATGAAAACCGGTACAGCCGGTGATCTGCAATCCGGCACCGCCACGTGCACGGGTGCGCTGATAGGCGATGTAACGCTCTCCCGGGATACCGTTTTCCGCGAGCCCCGGCACATGTGCTGTGATCAAAAGCCGGTTGCGTGTTTCTTTCGGCCCGAGTTTCAAGGGAGAGAGAAGATGAGAAAACTGTTCCGGCATTGCGCCTCACATTTGTTGTGACGGCAGCGGCCCGACCAATGACAGCTGCATGGTGTTCCACAATAGGGCAAAAGCGATTATAGCGGTACAAATGCCGAAGTTTCTCGCTGTCCAAGGTTCTTTGCGCCCGATGCCGCCGATGACCGGGCATTCCTGGTGCGTGAGTGGTCCGTGCAGGGTCTTGTACGATACTGGCTCAGGCTTTGGTTGCATGCGGGTTTTAAGCGTTGAAACGCATCCCCGGGTGCGGTGACACATAGCCTGTCTGCACACATTGAGTGATGACAGAAGTTGGCTGGCAGGAGGCCCGCAAGTGCAATGACAGATGGATGGTTGCCCAAGAGACCTTCAGAACCAAGGTGGCCTGACGATCAGGCGAGGCAGATGGCTGCTCAATTCGATCCCCGCAATCTGCCGGCAGGTTTTGCCGAAAATCCATACCCCTACTACGATGCGTTACGCCGCTTTGCACCTGTTCACGAATGTCCGGACGGGTCCTACTTTCTGACCGCATACGCGGATATTCTTGCGGTCTACCGCGACACGGTGGCTTTCAGCTCAGACAAAAAGAAAGAATTCGGCCCCAAATACGGTGATACACCGCTGTTCGAACATCATACAACGAGCCTCGTCTTCAACGATCCGCCTCTGCACACGCGGGTACGCAAGCTCATCGTCGGAGCGATGACGCCACGGGCCATCATGCGGACGGAAGAAGCGCTTGTCTCTCTTGTGGATCGTTTGATCGAGAGCATCGCGGCGCAAGGTGGTGGTGATCTGATCGATGATTTTGCCGCAGCGATCCCCGTTGAGGTGATCGGTAACCTGCTCGATATTCCCACTGAGGAACGCGCACCCCTGCGGGAATGGTCGTTGGCCATTCTGGGGGCACTGGAGCCGGTATTGTCGGCGGAACAGGAGGCGCGGGGTAATCAGGCGGTATCTGAGTTTTCCGATTATCTCCGTGATCTGATCTCATGCAGGAGAGTTTCGCCGGGCGACCCCGCCACGGATGTTCTGACGCGCCTCATAAATGGTGAAGCAGGTGGCGAGCAGCTGACTGAAACAGAGCTCATTCAAAATTGCATCTTCATCCTGAACGCTGGGCACGAGACAACCACAAACCTCATTGGCAACGGTCTTTATGCGCTTATGGAGTGGCCGGATGAGCGATCCCACCTGGCCGCAGCGCCTGACCTGATCAGCTTGGCGGTAGAGGAGTTCCTTCGCTTCGAAAGCTCTAATCAGCTTGGCAATCGAATCACCACGCAACCCGCAATGGTCGGCAACACGCAGTTGTCGCCTGTCACGCCTGTCACTCTTTGCATTGGCGCGGCGAACCGTGACCCGGCAGTCTTCGAAAAGCCAGGCTGCCTGGATGTTTCTCGCAGCCCCAACAAGCATCTGGCCTTTGGAGGCGGAGCACACACTTGTGCTGGCCTGTCACTGGCACGCCTGGAAGGCACAATCGCGATTGGGCGGCTGATTGCCCGCTTTCCGAACTACGCGCTTGCAGGGGAACCAAAACGCAGCGGTCGCGTACGCTTTCGCGGATTTCTTTCCATGCCCGTGGTCCTAAGCTGATTTTTGCCAGGTCGTTTTCATATCAACTCGAAACGATCTAGAGCGCCGGCACAAACATGGCGGCAGGTTCCAGCTCATCGTAGTCTATCAGCACCCGTTCGCTGGCAACACGGGCCCGGCCTTCTGCAACCAGCTTCAGGGCCAGGGGATATACCCTGTGTTCCGCATTCAGGACGCGGGCCGAAAGTGCCTCGACGGTGTCTGTGGAAAGCACCGGCACCGCGGCCTGAGCTATGATCGGCCCCGCATCCATTTCCGCCCGTACAAAATGTACCGTGCAGCCTGTTATGCGAACACCATCATCAAGTACGCGGTCATGGATGTTGACGCCGGGATAGGCTGGCAAAAGGGAAGGGTGGATGTTGATCAGGCGATCTCGCCATTTGTCCACAAATCCCGGGGTCAGGAGCCGCATGAAGCCCGCGAGACACACGATGTCGACGTTGTGTTCTTCAAGAGCGGCATCGATGACGGCATCGAAATCCTCCCGCTCCTCGTAATCACGATGGTTTAGTGCGAGCGTCGCAATGCCGGCCTTGGAGGCGAAGTCCAAGCCTGCCGCATCCGGTCGATTCGAGATGACAACCGCAGCCTTGGCTGGAAAATCAATGTCCGAGCAGGCAGCAATGAGCGATGCCATGTTGCTGCCACGGCCGGAAATAAGTATGCCGATATTCTTGCGCATTTGTTCCGGTATCAAAGTCCTGGAGCGGTGGCCACCTTAACACGCTCGCCGCTGTCATGCGCCGTAATTGTGCCAATCACTGAGGCGGTTTCTCCCTCAGCCTGGAGGCAATCCACAACTGCTGTTGCATCGCCAGCAGCTGTGATGACGACCATGCCGACACCACAGTTGAAAGTGCGAAGCATTTCTGCTGCCGGAATGTTTCCTGTTTCCGACAACCATGCAAATACAGGGCTGATTGCTATCGTCCCAAGATCCAGATCCGCTCCGCAGTCATCGGGCAGAATGCGAGGAATGTTTTCGGTAAAGCCGCCACCGGTAATGTGGGCGAGCCCCTTGAGAGCGCCGGTCTGGCGCATGGCGGCCAGCACAGAGCGCACGTATATGCGCGTCGGTGTCAGCAAGGCAGCGCCCAGGCTTTGCGTGGGTGCAAAGGGTGCGGGTTCGCCATAATCCAGTCCGAAGTCCGACACCAGTTTGCGAACAAGCGAAAACCCGTTTGAATGCAAGCCTGAAGAAGCGAGTCCGATAATGGCGTCGCCCTGTGCTATGTCGCGACGCGGCAGCAAGGCACCGCGCTCGGCGGCACCCACGGCAAAGCCTGCAAGATCATAGTCGTTGTTGGCGTACATGCCGGGCATTTCGGCGGTTTCCCCGCCGATCAGGGTTGCATTGGCCTGCCTGCAACCGTCTGCGATGCCTGCAATGACCTGCTCTGCTGCAGTCGGATCAAGGTGGCCAGTGGCCAGATAGTCCAGGAAAAACAGTGGCTCGGCACCCTGCACGATAAGGTCGTTCACACACATGGCGACGAGGTCTATCCCTACCGTGTCGTGAATGCCTGTTTCGATGGCAATTTTCAGCTTGGTTCCAACGCCATCATTCGCAGCGACAAGGATAGGGTCCTCATATCCCGCTGCCTTGAGGTCGAAAAGGCCGCCAAATCCTCCAAGTGCACCATCAGCACCGCGGCGTGCTGTTGATTTTGCATGAGACTTGATTCGTTCAACCAGATCATTGCCAGCGTCAATGTCGACACCGGATGACTTGTAGCTGTATTGGTGGTTTGCTGAGGCGTTTTTGGAATCCATAATTGAAGCCATCCCGCTCAAGTCGTTCCCGTTATGCGCTTTTTCGTTGCCATTTGGCCTTAGAGCAAGCACAAAAGCACTGTATGCCCAATAAATGGGACAGGCCGTGTTGCCAGATACTAACACTCTCCTCCGGGATGCTAGGGAATTGCGAACCCGAACGATGACGCTTCTCACATTGTTGTTCAAGTTCGCCGTGCCTGGTGCACAGGTGCTGCCGCGCGTGCGTTTCGCCGCGCTTGCGGCATTGTTGAGCCTCTTGTTCGTGTCTCCTCCCGCTGCTGCCGATGTGTTCACAATCAGTGATGTGCGCGTTGATGTGACGGCTGGAGATGCTGCACAGGCAAAAGTTCTGGCAATAGAGCAGGGGCAGATTGAGGCTTTCCGCAGATTGGTTGCCCGCCTGGCGCCGGCAGGGAGCGACAGTTTGTTGCCGGCGTTCACCGGGTCTGATGTGACCCGGATGATGGAAGGCATGACGTTTGAAAATGAGCGCACCGCGCCGACACGTTACATCGCGCAGCTTACCATCAGATTCTTGCCGGAATACGTGCGCAGTGTTTTCTACCAATACAACGTCCCGTTTACCGAGGAGCAATCGCCCGAAGTGCTGTTCCTGCCGGTTTGGAAAGTTGCTGGTGGTTATGCTCTTTGGGATGACGACAACCCCTGGCGGGATGCCTGGCTGGGTATTGACCCGCAAAATTCTTTGACCCCCATGCTGATACCTATCGGTGATTTGACCGATGTTTCCACAATCGCGGCTGACGAAGCCGCCTCGGGAAATGCCGTGAAGCTGGAAGCTCTTACGTTACGTTATGGCATCAACCACGCACTCGTTGCGGTGGCCGAAACTGACAGTGTTGGCAACATCACCATTGTACTTCGCGGCGATACGGGCTTTGGATTTCTCGACGTCGTGCGAACTTATCAGAGCAGCGGAATGGAAATTGACGTCGCCACGTTGGGGGCGGCACAGTACATTCAGGGGCTCCTCGAAGAAGCCTGGAAAAACCAGCGCGCCGAAGTAACCGTTCCGACCGAACTCTTGAATGCCATTACGGTTGCCATTCCCTTTGACAGTTTGGCGGAGTGGAACACAATCCGCTCCCGCATCGAACAAACCTACGGTGTTGGATCAGTGGAAATCGATTCTCTCTCTGCCCGAGGTGGCATCGTACGTATCAGCTACGAGGGAGCCCTTCAGCAATTGAGCGACGAGTTGCGCATTCAAGGCCTGGTCCTCTCCGAAGTGAGTGGTACCTGGGTCATACAACCGTACTTCTGATCGGGCAGGCAGCGGCGCATGAAATGTGTGCGGGGCAATCGGTAGCGGAATGAATCTTCCCAATCTCATTACAATCGGTCGAATAATCTCGGTGCCGCTGATTATTTGGCTGATCGTGTCAGAACAGGCATTGCCGGCATTTCTGGTGTTTGTGGCTGCCGGTGTAAGTGATGCAATTGATGGCTTCATCGCCAAGCATTACGCGCAGGCAACCGAACTAGGTTCCTATCTCGATCCAATCGCCGACAAACTTCTCCTCGTCAGCATTTATGTGGCTCTGGGAATGCAGGAAATTCTGCCCGCCTGGCTTGCAATTCTTGTTGTCAGTCGAGACGTTTTGATCGTTGGCGGTTTCCTGCTTGCATGGTTGCTTGGCAGGCCAGCCCAAGTGGTGCCGCTGATGGTGAGCAAAGTGACCACTGTGGTGCAGATTGTGCTTGCTGCAATTGTTCTCGGCGCACTTGGATTTGATGTTGACGTCGAGGCAGTGGTAGTTTTGCTTATCTGGTGTGTGGCAGCGCTTACAATTGTGTCCGCATCGGCGTACATGAGAATATGGGTGCAACACATGGCCAACGGAAATGGCCATCACGATTGACGTATCGCACGGTCGGGTAACGGTAAGGCAACAGCACAATGTCTCTGCAAAGACAGTTGAAGTTCTGGCTCATTGCCGTCGTCGTGCTTTGCGCGATGCTTTACGTTTTCAGTCCTATCCTGTTGCCCTTCATCATGGGTATGGCAATTGCCTACTTTCTCGATCCGGTTGCCGATTGGCTGGAGCGCCTGCATTTTCCTCGGATCGCTGCAACGTCCGTCATTCTTGGTGTTTTTGCCCTCGTGTTCATCGTTTTTCTCATTATCCTCGTGCCCGTCCTTGGCGAGCAGATCACGAACTTTGGCACCAAACTTCCTGACTACCTGAAGTCACTGGTGAAATTGTTTGACGACGTGGCGCCGGATTCGCTGAAGCAACTGCTGGCAGATGAAGCCGGCAACTATGATGAGCGCCTGGCTGAGTACGGCACGGAACTGGTCAACTGGGGCAGCGCCTTGTTGAAGTCCCTTGTGAGCGGCGGACTTGCCATTCTCAACCTGTTTTCCTTGCTCATCGTAACCCCCGTCGTTGCCTTCTACATGCTCAACGACTGGGACCGGATGGTTGCCTATATCGACAGCTGGTTGCCGAGAGACCACATTGAAGCCATTAGGGCGCTTGCCCGGGAAGTTGACACTGTGCTTGCCGGATTTATCCGAGGGCAGGGCTCAGTGTGTCTTGTTCTCGGGATAATTTACGCGGGGAGTCTCTCCGTCGTGGGGTTGAATTTCGGCATGTTGATCGGCCTGATGTCCGGGCTCATCAGCTTCATTCCTTACGTCGGCTCAATTACGGGGTTTGTTGTTGCCGGTGGTATTGCCCTCGTGCAGTTCCTGCCGGGTGGAGATTGGATTTCGGTCGTTATCGTGCTCTCCATATTTGTCGTTGGTCAGCTCATTGAAGGATATGTTCTGTCGCCCAAACTCGTTGGAGATCGTGTTGGTCTTCATCCTGTGTGGTTGATGTTTGCCTTGTTCGCCTTTGGTTACCTGTTCGGATTTGTTGGTCTGCTGCTTGCGGTGCCGCTTGCGGCGGCAGCCGGTGTTCTCATTCGATTTGGCATCAAGTCCTATATGGAAAGCCCGGTGTTTCTCGGAGTTGCGGGTAAACAGGACACTGAGGAAGAATGAGTCGCAAAACGCCGGATGCGAAAGCCTCGGCACAACTGCCCCTCGAACTGCCTCACAAAGCGTCATTTGGCGAAGAGGATTTTTTCGTCTCAACAAGCAATGAACGCGCCTTCGCTCTCAT
>JAJFHB010000604.1 GCA_021775795.1 Hyphomicrobiales bacterium
GTGATGCCCATGTAGTTGTTGGTGCCGGCAAGGATGGTTTCCCGGCCATTGACGATGGCATGGGTCGGCGACAGGACCTCTTCAACACACACCACCGGGTCTTCGATACCCGCGGTCTGCAGCAGACTAAGCCGATCTACAAGATGGGCATGTTTTTGCAGAAGATCCATTTGCTCAGGCTCCTTCAATCCGAGTTCGCACGACGCCCACCAGATCATTCATCGTGCGGGTTTCGGACAGAACATTCAGGGGGATGTCGATGTCGTATTTATCCTCGACCTCCATCACAAAATCCATGACGGATACTGAGTCGATGTTTAGATCAGCGGAGATATCCGTCTCCGGCTGAAGATCGACACCATCCGTGTTATAGGGCGCCAGAAGCCCGCAAAGTTCATCGAAGATCTCATTGCCCTCTGTCGTCATCAGAGCATTCCCATCGTATTATCGAGTGAAAACCCGGCATCATTGTGCCTTTGGTTCGCTACCAAGCAGAAATTTGGCCCATTGCCAATCACAACCATCCTGCCTCCCGGTACCAGGCCACAGTTTGTTCAAAACCATCCTCAAAACTGATCGATGGTTTCCAGTCCGAGTTATCCTGCAGGAGCAGGTTTCGGCAAACCCAATCCTCATGATAAAGCTCTGCTGTCTTTCCCGGTGTCACCTGAGGCATGCGATCCCCCCAGCTTGCAAATTTCTGCTCAACGCGGCCGACAAGCGACACCGCGGGCCGAGGCAGAAATATGCACGATACTTTGCGCCCCTGCACCTTGCCGCTCAATTGCGCCATTTGCTCCCAGGAATAGCCATCGCGGTGGCCATCATCGAGTTCATAAATTTGACCAGCAGTATCATCGCGCTCCAGCAGTGCGACCAACGCCGTCGCCAGATCTTCCACATGCAGAAGTGATGCCCGCCCTGACTTTGAGCCGGGCAAGACTGCTATCCTCTGGGTGAGCTGCTTGATAAGCGGCAATGTCGCCTTGTCACCCGGCCCGTATATGGCAGGAGGCCGTAACATCACCCAGGCCATGTTGCCGCTTTCGCTCGCGACCAGATCTTCGCCGGCACGTTTCGTTGCCGCATAGTCTGAAATACCGGGTTCGCGTGCCGCCAGTGAAGACAGATGGACAAACCTGCCAACACCAGCCTCCCGCGCCGCTGCAACCATGTTGGCCGTACCCTGCACATTCACTTCTTCAAAGGCCTGCCGTGTCGTTGCCATCACAAGCCCTGCACAATGAACGACGGAGCGGACACCGGCGCATAATTCACTAAGCGCGGGCGGAGACGACAGATCGCCCTGGACGAATTCCACATCCTTGTGCTCAAGCTTGGAGGGATCACGGGCGAGAACCCGCAAAGACCGGCCATCCTTTCGCAAACACTGCACCAGGTGCCTTCCAACGAAGCCGGTTGCGCCCGTGATTGCGACGTCAATCTTTGTCATCTCACAACTCTATAGGCACAAACATTGTGCAGTTTGCAGCGCCAGACACGGGACACACTTTCTCTGTTCTGCGCCCGAAGCGGCGCAGAATCAAACGCGATAGCATGATTGAAAGGTTCAGCCGGCTTTCCCGAACACCCTTGCGGTCACTTAACCGCGTGTGCCATCCGGATCGGAACCACGTCAGCTGGTGCTGATATATACGATTGAGAAATTTCCTGGATTTCCCCGGAAACATAACGCGCCTTGGCACCGGCCCGCGAAAGCTTGCCCGATGACGTAAAAGGCAATGACTTCGGAGGAACCAGAGTAACCAGGCATTCGACGCCCGCCATTTGATGGACTACGGCGGCCACTTTGCGGCGCAGTTCTTCCTGTTCCGTTTCGCCGCTTGCCCGGCATTGAACGAGCACCACGACATCGTCATCATCGGCGCTGTTTTCTACCGCAACAGCAGCCACGTCGCCTGAACGCAAAGGCTCCACACGCTCGACTGCCCATTCGATGTCCTGTGGCCAGATATTGCGGCCATTGTGGAGGATAAGGTCTTTGCTGCGACCTGTAATTACAATCTCGCCGTCGAGGAGATATCCCATGTCACCGGTCGCAAGCCAGCCATCTTCGCGCATGACTTCTTCCGTCGCTTCATCATTCTCAAAATACCCGGCCATCAGGCTCGGTCCTTTGATCAGAATATGCCCGATATCGCGATCACCCAGAACTTTGCCTTCATCGTCGCGCACTTCGACTTCATGGCCGGGAATGGGCTTTCCACAGGCAACGAACTGACGCACGCGGTCCTGATTATCCTGCAGTTCAACTTCTATCGGCACGGCACGGCGCGACAGCTTGGAAAGTGCACGATCTATTTCATCGACCCGGATAAGGGACTCGGTTGAGGCGAATGTCACAGCGAGCGTCGATTCCGCCATTCCATAACTCGGCATGAAGGCTTTGGGATCAAAGCCCGCAACTTTCATCTTCTCGGCGAAAAGGTTGAGAACGTCCGGACGCACCATGTCGCCGCCAATGCCGGCGACCCTCAGGCAGGAAATATCATAATCGCCAGCCGAACCGTTCACCCGTCGCGCTGCAAGGTCAAAACCAAATGACGGGCTGAAGGTGATTGTGCAGCGATTGTCCGAGATGATCTTGATCCACAGCACCGGCCGGCGCGCAAACGCTGTCGTCGCCAGATAGTCGATCGAATACTGGCCCAACATCGGCGCCAGACAGAACCCGACCAGACCCATGTCATGGTAAAGCGGCAGCCATGATGCGGCGCGATCATTCTCGCCGACCCGCATGCCGTAATTCAAAATTCCATTTGCATTCGCGGTAACCGACCGCTGGGTGATCAACACCCCTTTGGGATTGCTGGTGGACCCGGAAGAATACTGAATATAGGCAACTTCGTCGGCCCTGAACGGCACAAGATCGACGCCAGCGCTTGATATTTGCGACAGGCGGTCATGCGTCAGAAGAAGTTTCAAACCGGCAATTGATGCAGCCTCGGCAATCTGTCCTTCCATTTCCGTCGACATCACGACGGCCGATGCACGGGCGCTCTTCATCATGCCTGCGATACGCTCGACATAGGCATCGCGTCCGCCGATATACATGCTGTAGGGCACCGGGCAGGGAATCAGGCCCGCATACTGACAGCCAAAGAAGACAGTCATGAAATCCGGGCCGGTTTCGGCGACGATGACAACGCGGTCACCCCGTTGCAGACCCGCATTCAACAGCCGGCGCCCAGCGGTTACGGCACGATCGCGCAGCTCCGTATAGGTAAGGGCAGTTTCGAGCTTGCCGCGAGGTGAATAGAAATTGAAGCCTGTATCACCGGTTGCCGCGTAATCGAGGCCATCGGTAAGCGTGCTGAAATCAGCAATACGCTTCGTAATACCCGGGCTACAGGTTGGTGTTGGCTGAAGTTCTGTATCTGTGACTGTCATGAGAAATGCAAAGAACCGTTCTTTGTTACTGCACCCAAATTTGTCACGCTGCCTCGAGATTGTTCGGCCGCGCTCCCCGATATCCGCCTAAGGCGCGCGACGCACATTTTACTGTCCGCCCCATGACAATCACTTAGACTGTCATGTCTGGTTCAAACTGATCTGCAGATGCTGAAAAAGCCCCCGCAACCCTCTTTCAATCAGAACCCCAACGCCCACCTTCACGGCTTTGTTATTGTGACTTTAGTAACAAGCCGAACTGTTAACACCAAATCAAATGGTGTTTCAGAATGTAACGTGTGAAAAACCCCGGGAAACGCACGGTCCGGCTCTCAGTTTCCGGGCATGCCGATGAAAATCAGACCGCTGATGAGAAGCACGAGAGCGCCCACGGCAAAGCCGCATATCCAGGCAAGCATCAAGGCTGTCCCGGAGTAGATATTCTGAGGTTGCCCCAGGATGCGGGCAAGCGAACCTGCCGCTTCCCGTTCACGCTCAATGGTGCGATGAGCGATGTATTCGGTAACTTTTTCAACTATTTCACCGCGGTCCACGGTTTCGAACAGGAGCGCCCGCCCGTTGGCAGAATTCTGCAGAAGTTTGAAAGTACGGCCATCATCATCAATGCAAACGTAGGCAAGCAGATCTATCCAGAACCGTGGGGGATCGCCGGGCACGACGGTGCAATACACACTGTCCACATGATCAGGCAGTTCTTCGATCACAGGGGCAAGATCGTCAGCCAGCAATTGCAGCCGCACTGTTGCAGCCGCCCTGACGTCCTCTACCGAATCAAGATACGTGGCCTGATCCGTACGCGCCCGTTTGAGCGCGGCGGCGAATCGCCCGTCTCTGCCGTTTTCCGGCTTGTCTGACTCTGAAGCTGACAACGCAACAAACTCCGCGCTTCATGATACTCACCCTAACCGCCGCAGACCCTCAACCTAGCGCATAAATGGCAGCCGGTGCAGCGTAAACGACAGGCATCGTTAAGCGCCGCCTTTAGCGCCACGATTGTCCGGCTGGCTTGGCAGTAGAATCCGGCAAAACCTTGTTGTAATAATCACTCATGAACCCGCTACCAAAAAGTGCTCAGCGTTTTCTCGCAAAGGCTGGCGAAATCGGCCTGTCCATTGACGTTATTGAGATGCCCGAGAGCACCAGAACAGCTGACGAAGCTGCAGCAGCATGCCAGTGTGACGTGGCACAGATCGTCAAATCACTGGTGTTCAGAGGCAAAGCAAGCGGAACGCCGATCCTGCTTCTCGTTTCCGGTGCAAATCGGGTGAACGAAAAACGGGTGGCGAACATTATCGGCGAAAAACTTGAGCGGCCGGACGCCGATTTTGTGCGTGAGGTAACCGGTTACGCCATTGGCGGCATACCGCCCTTCGGT
>JAJFHB010000605.1 GCA_021775795.1 Hyphomicrobiales bacterium
CCAATTGTCAACAATCGAAGTCAGGTGAGCTGCCGGGGCGAACGCTGTCATGTCGGATGCCTGACCGAAGCCAAACACACCTGCTGACTGTGCTGCCTGAAGTGGTGCGGTACTGTCTGTGTGTTGAACGATGATGTCCGCTCCCTGATCAATCAGAGCGGAAGCCGCTTCCGCTTCTTTGCCCGGATCATACCAGGAGGAGACCCAGACGACTTTTACAATGGCGTCCGGATTGATCTGCCGCAGCGCGATGGTGACGGCATTGATACCCCGGACAACCTCGGGGATTGGGAACGAACCGATGTAGCCAACGATGTTCGATTCCGTCATTTCTGCAGCAATGCGGCCAATCACATAGCGGCCTTCATAAAAGCGGGCGGCATAGGTGGCAACATTGTCGGAGCGTTTATAGCCGGTTGCATGTTCAAACATGACATCGGGAAACTGGCCGGCAACCTTGACCGTCGGATTCATATACCCGAACGACGTTGTGAAGATGATGTCATTTCCCGACGCGGCAAGCTCGCGTATGACACGCTCGGCATCAGCACCTTCGCTCACGCTTTCGACGTTTGTTGTTTCCACCTGATCACCGAATTCAGCTTCAATTGCCTGGCGGCCAGCATCGTGACGGTAAGTCCAGCCGTGATCGCCGACCGGGCCGACATAGACGAAGCCGACTTTGGTGGGATCATCAGCACGTGTCACGGACACGGCAACAGCCATTGCCGTCCAGGCAATGACACCGGCAAACACCACGTTGAGAATAATACGTGTGTTCATGAAAGTTCCTCCCGATTTTTCTTTATAGGCGTCGGCTTGTGCCGATCTGCTCTCCGTTGAGTATCGCAGTCCCCGAGCGATATTCAAGAAATTTGCGTGCTTTTTGCCTGTCCAGTTGGCGGGTTGCTCTACGGGGATGTCGCGCCCAAAGCTTCCCAGGCCTCATGGCTGATCAGTCTGCCGGGATAGGCAGGGTTCTGCAGGGGCCAGGCTTCCGAGATCCACCGTTCCACGGTTTCAAACAGATGTGCATCCAGCCCGCCTTCAACCTGAGACTGGCGCACCCACATGGTGACTTCGGCATCATATCCAGGATTGCGTGTCGGGTAGATATACATACAGCCCAGGACTTCCGTGTCGCCGGGATTGACAACCGTATAGGCAAATGAGGTTCGGAGCTGAAACTCCGTTTCATGCCATCCAAGCTCAATCATGTTCTGCTCCAGCGTAAGTCCAAGAGGCCATGTGCCGCCAGGGCTGAATACGGTCCGCAGAAGATGCTCACTTTCCATCACGGCTTCATAGTCTGCCGCTGCATCCTTCATCTGTAGCGGGCGGAGGTGCAGGCGATCGGTTTCCAGAACGAGGGGAACATCAAAGCTGTCGGGGACGAGAGGTGGATTGTACATGGAGAGCACTCCTTCGGCTCAGAGGTCCGCAGCATATTTTCGGGCAGCACCTGTGCTGCGGCCTGCGATTTCGAAAGAACATACGCCATGGACATCAGGAGTATCAACGCCATTGCGATACCGAACACGGCAATGGCGTTGCTGCGGCTCAAGAGTCGCCTCTGTCAACTCCATTTGCGATTGGGGAAGTTTCAAAGTATGCCGTGTGGCACAGCATGATGGTACGTAGCGATTTCAAATTGCAAAACTTGAATCTGCCAGGTGTGCATGTGTTTTTGATGATGTTGTTGCGGCCAGATAGGGAGACATGGGTTCGTGGCACTGAACGATAGTCAACGTCAGAGCAAGCGTGCATGGGAACGCCTGGGATCACGCGCGGATGGCGCGCCCAGAGCCGCGGAACTAACGGCTGTCGCGCTGGAGTTATTTGCGCAGAAGAGTTTTTCTGCCGTTTCGATCAAGAGCATTGGTGAGGCGGCGGGCGCGAACTCAGCGCTTATCTATTACTATTTCAAAGATAAGGAAGATCTGTTTCGCGCCTGTATTGAAAGCGCTGTTGAACAGTCGTTCGAGCATTTCATCGCTCTCAGCAAGAACAGGGATGACCCGGCGGGCACCATCAGTGGCTGGCTGAACACGCACGTGGAATTGTATCTGACGTTGCGCAAAATGGTGAAGGTTAGCCTCGACTACAAAAGTTCCAGCGCAGTATTGCCGTCGGTTGAGAAATCCTATCAGCGCTTCTACGCTCAGGAAGCAGAGGTGCTTGAGGCGTGCGTTCGAGAAGGCGTTGCACGCGGCCTCTTCACCCATGCCGATCCACAGGCGATTTGCGAACTCACCTCAACATTTCTCGACGGTGCCATGGTGCGGTCAATTATACTGCCGGAGTTTGATGTCGAGACGGCGGTTGGGCACTTTCGGGAATTCCTGTGGCGGGCGCTGGGGTATGAGCCGGCCAAATAGGACGCCGATCAGCCTGTTGCCGCCGGATCATCTCTTTTGCTCGCAAGTGGCGTTTGCCTGCTCTGATGGAAATCCTGGGACACTTCGATGACCCAGTCACTTTTCCAGCATCGCAATCATGCTGCTCGAAGAAATCACCTCGTACTCCAGAACGCGCAAAAACAGTTACCAATGTGGCCTGTTTTGGGTACGATCAGCACAGAATCGTGGGCTACATGGGGATGTCAGCCTTGCCTAAACGTGTGTTGAAGATGCAGGAGGCGGAGGCTGTCGCTGTCCAACAGGCAGCAGAAGACCACGAGAGTTTGTTTGTTGAACTATCTGGCAAACAATTTTAGGGGCTGGTTCGAAGGCAAATTGGGCAATCTTTTGAGGATGCCATTTGCCGGAGAGAGGTGAGGGGGTGCGTGTGCATATCCTGAATTTCAAATCAGCACTTTTTTTGGCCACGACCCTGCATTGAGGCCGTGGGATTAGCGGCAAAACAAACAAAACATGCCGTTGAATTTGAGAGGAAGATATGGGGAAACTTCATGGACACTAACATTGATGCACTAACCACTATTTTCACCGAGTTTTACTACTGGGTGACGGT
>JAJFHB010000606.1 GCA_021775795.1 Hyphomicrobiales bacterium
CCGGCGCAGAGACAAAATCCACCTTTGGTACGAAAACCCGGCGGGTGTGCTCCGTACGGAACAGGATAACGCGCGGGATAACGAAATACAGATAGGCAGAACCAAAGGCGCCGGACCAGCGCACCTCCAGTTCAGGATAATCTCCGATGCCCGTCAGATTGATATTTGCGGACCCGTCTATCTGACCGCCGCTCTGGAAAAACGCATCAATGCGGCCCTGGCCGGCGCTATCAAAGAGATCAACGCCACCGTCAATGCGAAACTCCGGCAAGGTGCAGCCGATAATGGACACGCGGGCACCGGTCCGTGCCCTTTGCAGCAAGGCGGCAGAGCCAGGAATTGGTGAGAGCACGCCGACGGCGATGTGACCGCAATCATGGAGCTGCCGGGCTATGGCAACAATCATCATTTCTTCCGTACGGTAGGCTTCGCTCATTCTGCTGCAGCGGGTCGGGCGTACACGAACTCGGCCAGGTAATCGGCAAAACCCTCTGGCGTTCTGGCTTGTGCGGCGTAGCTGGCAATATGTGACGTATCGAGCACATATTGTCCGGGCAAATCGAGCGGCACGGCTCCCTTGGCCGCTGGTGCGATTGCGGAAATGTAGAGCGCTGGAATTACTGCCGCAGATAGCTTGTCGTCATCCATTATGTTTTCGTCGATGATGCGTTCGGCGGTTACGTAAGCGGTGCGCGATGCATGGGCAATAATCTTCAATTCCCCTGCGCGCCCGATCCAGGCATTGCCGAAGCGGTCGGCGAGGGGAACATGGATGAGCGCCACATCCGGTCTGATGGCGGGAAGAGCAACAATTTTATCGCCGACATCAAACGGGTTTTCGATGAGCTGGAAATCGGGCCTTGTGGCAAGAATGTCCGAACCGATGAGCCCACGCATGGGCATGAAGGGTATGCCCTTTTCGGCGGCCTGAAGGCCCGAGTATATGGCGGGGCAGGTGGCGTCCAGAATTTTGACACCGCCGCTTTTGACAGCGCGGGTAAAACAGGGCGCGGGGCCAAATTCGCCAAGGGAGACGCCTGAGGTTTCAATTGTCCGGACGCAGCCTGCGCCAATGAGAAGATCGGCAAGAAGACCCGCTGTCGGCACGGTCACAAGATGAAGATCCCTTGCGCCACGGCGGATCAGAGCGCGTACAGCCTCTGCGGGCACGCCCTGGTCCTTGAAGATGGCAAGCTTTGAGCCATCGGCGATGTGAGAGACCAGTCCATCTGCATTTGCGAGGATTTCGGCCATTGCCGCTCCGGATATCTTCAATCAAAATCTAAGGTCGTTTGCAAACCCAAATCTATCAGATTGCCGCTGACGAGGGCAATCACCAGCGGCGCGTCGTTCACCGCGCCATGGAATGGTATTCTGCATTTGGTTGCATATCGGTTGCAGCGGCCATGCGGTTTGACATGTTGAAGAAAGAAGCGACGGCGGCAACGTCCCAGATATCGCGGTCACTCAAACCGGCGTCCCGCAGGGTTGAGCGGTCTGCATCGCCAATGGTTTGCGGAGTGCGCGTGAGGCTGACGGCAAAATCAAGCATGGCGCGCTGCCGTGCCTCAAGGTTTGCGGCGCGGTAATTATAGACAATGGTGTCTCCAAGGGCCGGGTCGCCGGAGAGGGCGCGAACCTGTGCACTGTGCGCGGCGAGACAGTAGAAGCACTTGTTTTCCGCCGACACCACAACAGCGATCATTTCGCGTTCAAGCTTGCTGAGGCCGCTGTCTGCAAGCATCAGATCATTATACATCGCCATAAAAGCCCGGAGTTTTTCCTGGTTGAAACTGTACGCCCTGAGCACATTCGGTACCATTCCCAGTTTCTCTTCGCACTTGGCAAAGTAAGCTTGAATATCGGGATCCAGATCACCATTGGCGGGAATGTCGAGTGCTGTAACTTTTCTGTCTGCGGACGTCATGGAAACCTCACGTAACGGGTTTCAGGCGCGTAGCCTGAAGGACACTGGGGAAGAAGCGGCTAAAGTGCCCTGAAATATGTTGTAAATGCAATCGACTCGCCGCACTCTTCTTTGAGTGTTTTGTACGCCGTGCCCGGGATATGCGGAAGCGGCGAAACGCGCGCATTACGCGTGTCTCGCAGTTGAAAGAAAAGGGGAAGGCAATGCGTGCTCACCAGCAGCTCGATCGCCTGGTTAAATCCGTACTGTCACATCAGTCCAAATCGAAAAAAGACAAGGGCCTGGCAGACTTTACAAAGTCTCTACTTGGCCTTGCAGTCGCTCATGATCTTGCGACTTATGCTGTTGCGGATCTTGCCGCCATGGCGCGCAGTGCTCTTAGTTTTGCCACGGAACGTGTGGCGGGAAGACCGAAGATCCGGGTTTATACGCCCGATCAAAAGCGGCATGGATGGACTGCGGACGTCACCGCCATTGAAATCATCAATGACGATATGCCGTTTCTTGTTGATTCCGTCCTGAGTCTGCTGAACGAACTCGGGCACGAAATTGTATTTGCCCTGCATCCAATTTTCGCGGTGAATAGAGGTAGTGGAGGCAAACTGACCTCGGCGCCGGTGGGCGTATCCGATGCCGCGCCGGCGACGCCGCGCGAGAGTTTCATACTCATCCACATCCAGCAACTGCACCAAGAGCGCGACGTTAAGGCTCTGGAAAAAGAAATCGAACGGACGATGAAAGACGTCCGTACGGTGGTCCTCGACTGGCGGCAAATGCAAGGTCGCCTGAATGATGCGGTGGCTGATTACCAGACGAACCCGCCACCGGTCGCGGTTGATGAGCTGGCTGAATCAATTCAGTTCCTGCAATGGCTTCTCGACAATCATTTTACTTTTCTGGGTATCCGCGAATACCGGTTTGAAGGCGATGCGGCGACCAGCGACTTGAGCGCTGTTCAGAAGTCGGGCCTCGGCATACTGCGTGACCCCTCCGTTCAAGTCTTGCGCCGTGGCCGCGAACTCGTATCGATTTCGCCGGAAGTGCGCGAATTTCTTATGCAGCCGGCGCCGCTCATCATCACCAAGGCGAACGTGCGGGCGACCGTGCACCGGCGCGTGCATATGGACTATATCGGCATTAAGCAGTTCAACAAGAAAGGCGCGCTGACTGGTGAATTGCGCATCGTCGGTCTGTTTACGTCAGTGGCCTATACCCGCAGCACCCGCGCCATTCCCATGCTACGGCGCAAGGTTGCCCGTATGCTGGAACGCAGCGGTTACAGCCCGGAAGGCCACTCGGCCAAAGCTCTGATGAATATCGTTGAGCAGTTTCCCCGCGATGAGTTGATCCAGATCGACGAAGAGACTTTGCTTGAGACGGCGACCGGGATCCTGCAACTTGAAGAGCGTCCGCGCACCCGCGTGTTTGTGCGCAAGGACAAGTTCGACAGGTTCGTGTCGGCGCTGGTCTATATTCCCCGAGACCGTTTCAACACAGGTGTCCGCACAAGCGTGGGAGAAGCCCTGGCTCAGGCCTATGAAGGCAGAGTGTCGGCATTTTACCCAGCGTTTCCCGAAGGCTCGCTGGTGCGCGTGCATTACATCATCGGGCGGTACGAGGGTGAAACGCCGTCGCCTGATCATGACAAGCTGGAAGCAGAGATTGTTGAGATTGTCAAAACCTGGGACGACAGGTTGGCAGAGACAATTGCTGCTCATCATGATGCAAATAACGCGAACTATTACCTGACCCGATATGTGAATGCCTTTTCAGCGGCCTATCAGGAAACATTTGAACCTCATGAAGCCCTCGCCGACATTGATCATATTTCACTGCTGGCTGACCGAGGTGATCTTGAGATCGATTTTTATCGTCCCGACGGCGATGCAGAACATACGCTGAGGCTGAAGATTTATCATCTTGGCGAGCCGATCCCGTTGAGCGACCGTCTGCCCATTCTGGAGAACATGGGTTTGCGGGCGATCGATGAACGCTCATATGAGGCTGAAGTTCAGGGCAAAGATGAAACCTCCATTGTTTGGATTCACGACATTGCCCTTGAAACCGCGGACGCTACTGCTGTCAGTCTTCAAAATGCCAAATCACATCTCGAAAGTTGTTTTATCGCCGTTTGGTGGGGCCGCGCGGAGAACGACAGCTACAACTCTCTGGTATTGAAGGAGAGTCTTAACTGGCGGGATGTGTCTGCTCTGCGCACCTACAGCAAGTATCTGCGGCAGACGGGAATTCCATTTTCTGCGATC
>JAJFHB010000607.1 GCA_021775795.1 Hyphomicrobiales bacterium
TGCGCGTGGGACGTGAGCTGACGCCCTAGACTGCTTTACAAAACTTCTATTCGACAGAAAAAAGCCCCGGCAACAATGTGCCGGGGCTCGCCAGTTGTGCAGCCCGAGAGAGAGAAGCAGGCTGCATGAGGAAACTGAAGGCTGTTGTTAGATGCGGCGCATGCGCACCACTTCGCCAGTGTAGGCGTTGACCTTGACCCGCCACATATCGCCATCACGACGGGCGCGGAAAGTGTAGCGCCGACCATTGCATTCGATCGCGTTTATGCGGCGGAAACCGTAGTGGCGGCGCAAAACGCGGCGTGCCTCGCGGCATGTCAGGCGTTGCCGTTGATACGAACTGCCATGACCGCCATTTCCAAACTGAAACTGAAAGGATACATCGGCCTTGGCCGGAGTGGGTTGGTAGACCAGCATGGTCACGGCAATGGCGCCTGCGGCAATGGCTGTTTTCTTCAACATGGGTTTACTCCTGACGTTGACGTTTAAAGAACGATCATCTTGAGCAAACATTAGAACTGATGAACTGAACCAAACCGGAGCCGGTCGTTCATATGGCGTTCATCGCCATGAACAGACATCCCTGCAGATCAGGGAGCATCGTATGAAGCGTTTTGAAAATGACGTGCTCCGCCTGAGAACAAAGAAAGCCCGGGCCGTTGCCAGCCCAGGCTCCAATAATACAATTCAAGCAGTCCTAGCGGCGACGGACGCGCGTAAGCTCGCCTGAGTACGCATTGATGCTCACGCGATAGCGTGAACCCTGACGCCATGCATTAAACTTGTATTTGTCACCCTGACAATCAACCGTGTTGATGTCATAGAAGCCGTGATCATAATGAAGGATGCTCTGCGCTTCGTTACACGTCAGGCGATTATCTTGGCCGCCACCCGAGCCAATTCCAACCCCGACATTGCCGCCGGTACCACCGCCGAAATTAAACTGGATCCAGGCGTCTGCCTGAGCAGGAGCAGCCTGAAATGCCATAACTGCCGCAATCGCGCCGGCTGCGATGGTTGTGTTCTTCCACATGACGAATTCCTCCTATTTTTTGCCTATTGCCCATAAACCGTCTTCCGCTCATACGGGCACCCGCTTTCTGTCGACATCGTACAATTTTCACTCCGGCTTCACATTGCCAGATTGCGTCTTTGCGCATGATTTGTACGCTCTACTCTTAAATAGGCACAATTTTCGCAAATTCCACACCCGAATGCCGATTCAAATATTACAAATTCGATCGAGCCCGAATTTCCGGAAAAAACAAAAATCGCCAGCTTGTTCTCTTGAACTCCATCCAAACCACCCCCACATCAATAACGTGGATGCCACTTGTGGGTTCACAGCAGACTAAAACAAGCCAGGCCATGGTGGCGGGCTTTAACGAACATATCGCTCAAACAAGGAGGATGTGTAACATGTTCGACCTTACACCCCTACACAGATCAACTATTGGCTTTGACCGTCTCTTTTCTTTGCTTGATTCAGCAGCAAATGTAGACGCGAGCGCACCAACTTATCCCCCCTACAACATCGAACGTCTCGGCGAGAACGAGTATCGCGTTTCCATGGCGGTTGCCGGTTTCGGCGAAGATGATCTCAATGTTGAGATCAAAGAAAACACTTTGACGGTTGTGGGTAAACGTGGCGGCGCCGACGGCGATGACGAAAAGCTACTTTACCGAGGAATCGCTGCCCGTACCTTCGAGCGGCGCTTCCAGCTTGCCGACTTTGTCGAAGTGGCCGGAGCCAATCTCGAAAACGGCTTGCTTCACATCGACCTGAAGCGCGAGATCCCGGAAGCGATGAAGCCGCGGACGATTGCCATCAAGAACGGCTCTGACGCGAAACAGATCGAAGGCGCGAAGAAAGCAGCCTGAGTGCGTTAAATCGCAGGACAATTGATGAGGGCGCCCCTACGGGCGCCCTCTTTCGTCCAAACTGGGAAATGCTCTAGCCCCTCGCCGCGGCCAGAAAGGCGTCGACACCTTCTTCGCCTGCCTGGAATGATGTGACCAGACGGCAAAGAACTTCATTAGAGCCCAGTTCCACTGAGTTTCTCGGCCCTGCCCCAGGCCATTCATAGTAACCAGCGCCCGCAGCTTTCAGACGCTTATCCACATCAAGCCGGAATATTGGAAATACTTCATTGGCCTGACACGGACAGGCCAGCCTCACACCATCGATCTGCTCAAGGCCTGCCGCAAGCCGTGCCGCCATAGCATTGGCCTGACGTGCATTGCGCAACCACAAATCATCTTCGAGGTAGGCACAGGCCTGCGCCCCCAGATAGCGCCCCTTCGACCAGAGCTGCCCGCTTCGCAGGCGCCGAAAATCGATGGTTTCGGCAAGCGTATCGTCGAAGAACAACATGGCATCAAGAGCCATGGCGCCATTCTTTGTTGCCCCGAATGTCAGGGCATCAATGCCGGCCTTCCAGGTGAGCTCAGCCGCAGAGCAGCCCAGCGAAACGAGCGCATTTGCAAAGCGCGCGCCATCCATATGAACCTTGATGCCATGCGCATGGGCAAGTTCAGAAATGGCCGCAACTTCATCCACCGAGTAGACAGCCCCGAATTCGGTCGACTGTGTCAGCGACAGGCTCACCGGCATCACTTCAAATGGCGGCCGCCGCAAACTGGTCAGAAACCCCTCCAGCGCCGAAAGCGCAATCTTTCCATCGTCACCCTCAAGCGGA
>JAJFHB010000608.1 GCA_021775795.1 Hyphomicrobiales bacterium
GACGAAGGCCTTCCAGTCAATGTCGAGCACCTTTTCATAAGGCTCGCCCATGGGCTCCATGTCTGCCATCCGATAGGGTGCCATTTCATCTTCAAACTGGGCCATAGCCTCTGAAATGCTCGGGCCGTTTCCGGGCTTGAAGCGCACGAATATGAGGCCGTGCCAGATTTCGAATTCGACCGGTTTGAGGCCCCATTTTTCCCGATCAACCTGAGGGAAGCTGCGCGGTGCTGCAATGGTGCGAAGAGTGCCGTCGAGATTGTAGCTCCAGCCGTGGAACGGGCAGACAAAAGCTGCACGGCAATGTCCCTGGGGTTCTGTGAGAACGCGAGAACCACGATGGCGACATAAATTGTGAAATGCCCGCACCTCACCTTTGTGGTCGCGCACGATCATGGCGCGCTCGTCGGCAGCGTCAAAGCAGAGATAATCGCCGGGATTGGGGATTTGACTTACATGTCCCGCGCAAAGCCAGTTGCGTCGAAAAATGACGTCTTTCTCCAGCTCATGCAGCTCCTCATTGCCATACGTCCAGGCTGGCAGGCCATCCCTGTTCCAGTCATTGGTGTCGGCGGTGAAGGTTTCTTGCAAGGCCATTGTATGCTCTTTTCACTGAATGCATGTTCAATATAAATGTCTTTTTGCCATATTTTATATACGTTTGGCAAGAGTAGAAAAAATAGACGCTTAAGCCGTGCCGGTTGATTTCTCTAAGCGCCGTCACCTTTGTCCCGGTCCGGGTCGCCGAGAGATTCTCCTTCCGGCCTGCCGGTTGCACGGTCGCGCTCAAGTCGCAGGGCCCTGTTCAGCTCGCCGCCGAGAAGCAGGACTGCGGCCATGAGATACAGGAAAATCATACCGGCAATGAGACCGCCAAGTCCTGCATAAGTGCTGGCAAAATCGGCAATTCGGGCCAGATAGACAGAATAAGCAACAGCCACGGCAAGCCAGACACAAACCGTGAAACAGATGCCGGGCAGGATCTGCCGCCAGGGCAGCCAGCGCGCCGGTAAAAACAAATGTGCAGCGGTAACGGCAAGGCTCAGAAACAGTACAGCGACCGGATATCTGAGGGCGTGGTAGTAGGCCGTGACCGCCTCAACGCCGGGTACCCAGTCTTCAAGAAAGCGGACCATAATCGGGCCAAACACGATGAGGAGCGCCAGTGACAGCAACATAGCCAAGCCGGCGACCACGAACAGGGCATTTTGGATAAGCAGCACATGCCATCTGCGATGCTCTTGAAGTCCGTATGCCCGATTGAGGCCGATGCGGATGCTGTCGACGCCGCCGGACGCAGTCCACAAAGTGAGCAAAATGCCAAGGCTCAAAAAGTCACTGCGCGGCTCGCTCAGGATCGACTGAATTTCCGGCACGAACGGGGCGACCAGTTCGTCGGGCCCGGTCTCCATCAGGAAAGTGACCACATCGCGGGCGAGGTCCAGGTTGCCAATGAAACCGGCAAGGGCGGTGAGTATGATGAGGAACGGGAAGATCGAGAGGATGGTGCGGAAGGCGATGTTGCCCGCCAGCGGCAGACCGTCATCTGCCGTGAAGCGCACATAGACGTTGCGAATGATGCGCCAGATTGCGGGAGCGTCCATCATTCAAGCCCTGCAACCTGACTTGTTGTGAGTGCCGACATGTTGTTTCCAAAGCCCATAAACTGTCTCCACTATTACATCGGTGCTGAATGTCAGGAAACGCTTATGGCCATTGGCGGGTTTTTCATGTCATAGCAGGCAGTCGACGGGAGCATGGCTAGGCCGGGCAGGGGAAGCACTTAAATGCAATCAGCGCCGCTATGGTTGAAAATGAGCCCGGCTGTTTTTGTGTTCCTGTGGGCGACAGGTTTTGTTGGGGCCACCTGGGGCCTGCCCTATGCGGAGCCTTTTACGTTTCTTGCCTACCGCTTTGCCATTGTCGCCGTTTTGCTTGTCCTCATCGCCTGGATCAGTCGTGCGCCCTGGCCGGCGCGGCCCATTGATTGCTTTCACAGTGCCTTCGTTGGTTTTCTTCTCCAGGGCCTTTATCTGGGCGGCGTGTTCTACGCCATCAGCCGTGGCATGCCGACGGGACTTTCTGCCCTGGTCGCTGGGTTGCAGCCGGCGTTCACCGCGATTGCTGCACGGCCGCTTCTGGGTGAACGGGTAAGCAAGCTTCAATGGTTTGGTATTGCTTTGGGATTTGCCGGGCTTTTGCTCGTGCTTTGGAACAAGGCAGGTGTTGCAGGCGAGGCAGGATGGGAACTCGACTGGATTGCCCTTGCGGCCGCGTTTGTTGCGGTGTGCGGAATAACAGCAGGAAGCATTTATCAGAAGGTTTTCGGGGGCGCGCAGGACATCCGCACCGGAACAGCCTGGCAGTATGTCGGTGCGTTCGTGCCGCTGTTGTTCCTGTCACTGTTTTTGGAAGAGGGCGATGTCGAGTGGACGGGTGAATTCATTTTCGCCATGACGTGGCTTTGTCTGGCGCTCTCCATTGGCGCCGTTTCGCTCCTGATGCTGATCATCCGGCACGGGGAGGTCTCGAAGGTTGCCGGCCTGTTCTACATGGTGCCCATTGTCACGGCGGTCCTTGCCTATTTCATCTTTGGGGAACAGCTCAATTCAGTGCAGATTTTCGGCATCGCGATTACGGCAATCGGTGTGGCGCTCGTCAGCGGTCGATCGACCGCCAGATCTTGATGTGGAGGCGAATTCGCGGGCGCTGGTGCTGGAAGTGTCGCGAATGTGCCACAGTCATGCAGAAATCATGAGCAAACGGAGGCGAATTGTGCCCTTAACACGTTTCTTTTTGCACGCAGGCCCTTAAGAATACATCGAATCGAGGTTGGGATTCGCAGTTGGTATGTGTTTTGCGTAGCTGAGGAAAATGACCATGGGCATGAAAAATATGAACATTATTGGCACAGATGGCCAAAAGTTCGGGTTCAGAACACTAAAGGCAGTTACCCTCTCGGCGCTGCTTGTTGCAGGCACTGCACTGGCGCCGGCGTTTGCAACGGACGCTGCAGATGCCGTCGACGATCAGGCCGTCCTTCATAGTGCGGATGATCCGATGACCATCGTCATTTCCCTCTCCGACCAGCAGATGAATGTTTATCGCGGTCTTGATCATCTTTCATCCTCACGGGTTTCGACCGGTAAGGATGGACATTCGACACCGGCAGGCGTCTATACGATTTTGGGCAAGAACCGGCATCACCGCTCCAACATCTACAGCCGCGCCCCCATGCCGTTCATGCAACGCCTGACCTGGTCAGGGATCGCCCTGCATGCAGGACGGGTGCCTGATTATCCGGCATCCCACGGCTGCGTCAGGCTGCCGGAAGCCTTTGCGCGCGAGTTGTTCGGTATCACCGAGATCGGCGTTCACGTCGTCATTGCGGATGGTGAGGCAACACCTCAGCTTGTCGATCATGTTGGCCTGTTCCAGCCGCCGTCGCTTGTGGCCCAAAATGTTGCTGTGGCCGAACTGGGGTCAGCAGACGCTACGGATGCGGTCGCCAGTGTTTCGCCGGTGGCGGACTTCGATGCGGAAATTCCCGAAAAAGCCGTGTATGAGCTGCGCTCGACATCGCCGGTTCGGATTTTGATAACGCGCCGCACAGGCCGCGAGCAGGTGAAGGACGTGCAACTTCTCCTCACCGAACTTGGTTACGAGCCGGGCGAAGCTGATGGCTACATGGGCCCCAATACAGGCAATGCAATCCTGGCATTCCAGCGCGACAGAGAACTTCAGCCGACGGGTGCTTTTTCGGAAGAACTCCTGGCCAACCTGCACAGGTTTGCCGGCCGCGGTGAAGTGCCGTCTGCCCATATTTATGTGCGGCAGGACTATATCGATATCTTTGATGAGCCGATCACCATGAGCGATCCGGAAGAACTTCTGGGCACCCATGTCTACACCGCCATGGATTTTGTCCATGATGGTGAGGCTGTCAATTGGGTCGGTATCACGCTCAAAGATGCACCGGTGACAGATATGACCAGCGCACTCGATCGCTTTGACCTGCCGGAAGACATCCGGGAACGTATTTCCGATATGCTGACACCGGGTTCATCGCTGATAATCTCCGATGCTGGCCTTGGCCGGGAAACGGGCAAAGGCACGGACTTCCTCGTCCAGCCCTAGAACCAAGCGGATCATTCTCGTTTGATGTTGTTGTGACGCTTCTGTCAGGAAGCTTCCAGCAACTGCTCTGACGTCACCTCTGTGAGGGGCGGCGTCCAGATACCTAGCTCCACATCTTCTATCAGCGGCCTGGCAATGTCTTCGGGTTCCTCTTCGAAGCCGACAGAGATACGGCCGGGTGGGCGGCTGCCTAAGTGCAATTTGTACTCGCGAAGAACATGAAGCACTGTGCGTTTGAAAAACCTCTGATAAGCTCACCTGCACGTGACATTGAAAGTTAGCAGATGAGAAAGATTGCGATCATCGGGGGTGGCGTGATCGGCGTGAGTGTGGCGCTGCATCTGGCGGAG
>JAJFHB010000609.1 GCA_021775795.1 Hyphomicrobiales bacterium
GCCAGCGATCAGAGCAGATCGCCCTTCCTCACCGCGCCAGTGATTGGGGCCAATGTTCTGGAACCCCATGGTGGCTGCTTCCCACTGGTCTGCCGTTCCCATGGCGAGCGGGATGTAACTTCCATCCTCCTCAAGGGCGTCGAGCAGGCGGTAAAAGGCATCCAGATCGCGCGGCGCTTCCAGCCCCAGTTCTGCAAACGCGTCCTGATTGTAAATGAAACCATGTATGACGGAGGCCATGGGCAGGCAGAAAGTCACCGTTCCATCATCCGTTTGCCAGGCAGATTTGGCAACTTCAGGAAAGTTCGCCATGCCGGCGAGATTATCCAGCCCCACCAGGTGGCCCTGCCGGTGCAGGTCCAGCGCTGCATCAAAGGGCCGGCAGGTAATCAGATCTCCTGCAACTCCACCGGCAAGCCGCACGTTAAGTGCTGCGTTGTATTCCGTTGGTGGTGTTGGTGCATAGATCACCGTGATATCTGGATTGGCAGCCTCAAAGGCTGGAATGATGATGTTCCGCCAGGCTGCAGCGTCGTCACTGCGCCAGCTTTCGACGCGAAGCTCACCCGCAGTTGCAGGATTTTCTCCCGCAATTATCAACACCAGGGTCAGCAAGAGGCCGCATATGCGACGGACGCTTATCAACATAGATCTGCTTCCCTACTATGTGGGATGTACCCACATTCGATTCGAACCGGCAGTGCGGCCACAGATTAGCGGTTTTTGCGGCTCATGTACGGCAGCCCAAACTGTTTCGGGCGATCCGAAAAGAACAAGGGCGGATGTAATGTCAGTCGCAACCGGCCAAGCGGCAAAGAAGGATAAATGATGCGGGTGTTACTTTGTTCAGCGATTTCGTTCTGGTTTCTCATGTTACTCACGCCCTTTGCCGTGGCTGAGACGGAAGCTGAATACCGAGGCCGTGTCGGGGCGTTGTTCGAGACCTGGCTTGAGGAGACGCGCATCGCGTTCGAGGCAGAAGGCATCTCTTCTGAAACATTTGACCGTGCATTTGATGGCGTGACGTTGAACTGGCGCCTGCCCGACCTCACACCTCCAAGTCTCATAGGTGATGATGCGGCGCAAGCGGACCCTGAACGCGAAGACAACCGTCAACAACCGGAATTCGACCAGCCGATACGCTATTTCCCCGAGAACAGTCTGAACAATCTCGTTGAGGCGGGGCGTACGCGGTTGGAGCGATATGCCTCAACACTGGCACGAATTGAGGAAACCTACGGCGTGCAGGGCGAGATCATCCTCGCTTTCTGGGCGCGAGAGACGAGCTACAGCCGTGTTGAGATTCCTTATTATGCCGTGCGAGCCCTTGCCACACAGGCGTTCATGGGGCGGCGCTCGGATTATTTCGGGCGTGAGTTGCTTGAGGCGCTTCGGCTGCAGGAAGCCGGCCACGTCAGCCCGTCGGACATGTTGAGTTCATGGGCCGGCGCCATGGGCCCGACCCAGATGATGCCCAGTGAGTTCGAGGAGTTTGCAGTTGATTTTGACGGTGACGGCAAGCGGGACATTTGGAACAGCATTCCAGATGCTCTCGCTTCAACTGCCCGCAACATTCAAGCCAACGGCTGGAAAGCGGAGCAGACATGGGGTTATGAAATTGTGGTCCCAGACAGCTTTGATTGCACACTTGAGGGGCCTGATAAGGGGCGCCCAATAGCCGAATGGGTGGAGCTCGGGGCGACGCGCACCTTTGACCGCACCTTCCCCGAAGAGCGCCTTCAGGAAACCAGCTACATCCTGATGCCCGCAGGGCGGTATGGGCCAGCATTTGTCGTCCTCGACAACTTTTATGTCATCAAGAGCTACAACACCTCAGATCTTTACGCGCTCTATGTCGGCCATCTGGCGGACCGGATATTGAACAACCGGCGTTTTGAGACACCCTGGCGCCGGGTGGAAAGTTTCACCCGATCCGACGTTCGTGAATTGCAGGAACGGCTGGTCGCAAGAGGCCTTGAGGTCGGCGGCGTCGATGGTCTGATAGGCTTCAGGACGCGGACAGCAGTTGGCGATTACCAGAAGTCCGAAGGCCTGGCGCCGGATTGCTACCCCTCACCCAGCGTCATTTCTCACATCCGGGCAGCCGACGAGGCAGGAACCGACAAGTAGGTTCAGTTCTTTGACTTTGCGGCCAGGCTCTGTTGCGCTCTTTTAAGGGCGGCGTGTCTGCTATCCGGCATATCGTCTTTCGAAAGAACATCGGGCACGAGCAGTTTTTCCAGAACGCTACCGACGTCCTGCGATGCTCCGCAGAGGAACACGCGCCGTCCCAGACTATGGGCATCACCGATAACATCTTCGATCGCCAGAACTGCAGAGGTATCGACTAACGGCACGTCGGTAAAATCCAGCACCAGAACTTCATGATGTTCCAGATCGGTGATACGGGCGGTCAGGTCCTTGGCAGCTCCGAAGCTTGCGGGGCCATGGAGCCGGTAGAGAAGTATCCGGTCACCTGTCTGTTTGAGGATTGCTGCTTCATCGTCTGCAAGCCTGTGACGCGAAGCGCTGTCCGCCACTAGCTCCAGCCCTTCGACCTGTAGATCATGCATTTTCTTGACGAAAAGGAGGCTTGCCATAACCACGCCGACACCGACAGCTGTGACGAGATCGACAAACACGGTCAGCAACAGGACTGTGAGCATAATGATAACGCCAGACGCCGGAGCCCGGTGCATCCGCCGGATGAAGCGCCAGTCAACGATGTCATAGCCGACCTTGAGCAGAATGCCCGCGAGTACGGCGTGGGGGATCAGTTCCGCCAGCGGCGCCAGGCCGAGCATCAGCGTCAACAGGACAATCGCATGGAGGATGCCTGAGTAGGACGTGCGCCCCCCTGCCCTTATGTTTACGACCGTACGCATTGTTGCGCCTGCCCCCGGGATGGCGCCAAACAGGCCAGCGATGATGTTGCCAATGCCTTGCCCAACAAGTTCGCGGTTCGAATCATGTTGTGTTCGCGTGACGCTGTCCGCCACCAATGATGTCAGCAGACTGTCGATGGAACCGAGCAGCCCGAGGATGAGAGCTGACTGCACCATGTCAGGCAAGGCGCCCATGCTGAATGTAGGTATCTGCGGAGTTGGCAGACCTTGTGGAATGGTACCGATAACAGGCGCATCGGTGAGCAGATAATGAGCAAGAAGTGTCCCGACGATCAGCGCAATCAACGGTGGCGGAAAACGTCGCGCCAACACGAACGGTGTAAACATACAGATCGCAAGCGCCACGCAACCAACGACAATCGCATGAATGTTGTAGTCTTGCAGAACAACAGGAAGCTGCATGAGCGCGCCCACTGGGCCTCCCGATGCGGTTGGATGCCCCGCCAGTGGTGCGAGCTCAATGATAATGATGATGCAACCGATGCCAGTCATGAAGCCAGAAATGACTGTATAAGGAATAAGGCGGATGTAACTGCCCAGCCTGCAGGCACCGAACAAGATCTGCACGCAGCCGCCCATGGCGACGATCGTGAATGCCATTGCTGGATTTTGCCCATACTGCGTAAGAACAGCGGCCATCACCACGGTCATGGGCCCGGTGGGGCCAGACACCTGTGCCGGCGTTCCTCCAAACAACGCCGCAAAGAAGCCTACGAATATGGCTCCATAGATACCCGCAACCGGACCTGCACCCGAGGCGACCCCGAAGGCAAGTGCCAATGGCAAGGCGACAACTGCAGCCGTGACGCCTCCGTAAGCGTCTCCGAGCAGATTGTCAGTACTGAACCCGTGCAAAATTTTCATGAAGTGCGAGCGTACGCCCTCCGATACCGAACAACATCGACAAGATGATGCCTATGATCGGGCACCACATTACGACATCACCCGCCTCATCAAAACCGAAATGACAGTTCTTGCAGTTCTGACACAAACAGTGGGCAGTAATGTAGTTTGCGGCATTACACGTTGGTCACGAGGAACTGACCTTGGAAAATTCCAGTGAAGTGATAGGTTGGCCGGACCGGCAAAGGCAGGGGCCCATGGGACGGCGTATACCCTTCATTACAATGGCGTTTGTGGCTGCGGTGACGATTCACCTGACGGCAGCAACTGCCAGGGCGGATGATGCCGAAGACTGCTTTGAGGGCTCCGGTCAGCAGCAGATTGCCGGCTGCTCAAATATTATTGAGAGTGGCGTTCTCTATGAGAAGGACATCAGCACAGGCAACCTTGCCATTGTTTATTACAACCGTGGCATCGCCTTTGATGTGGCGGAAGAGTTTGATCTTGCCCTCGTGGATTTCAACCGGGCCTTACTCCTGACCCCGGACGACCCGGTAACCCTGTACGTCAGGGCCCTTACGCTCTCGAGCCTGTCGCTATACGCCAGCGCCATCTCCGATCTCGACAGGTCACTTGAGATCAATCCGGAATATGTCTCAGCCCTCAATGGCCGGGGAAACGCCAATGCGGAGCTGGACAACCACGCACTGGCTGTCGCGGATTACAACCGCGCCATCGAGTTAAAGCCGGACTATCACTACGCCTACTACGGTCGTGGGCTGGTCCAGCATATTCTTGAAGAGTTCGAGGCCGCGGTTGCAGATTTCTCGCAAACCCTCAATCTCGTGCCTACCCACGATTCAGCTTTCTACTCCCGTGGCAACAGCTTCATTCAACTTGGCCGGCTGGAAGATGCCATTGCTGATTATGACAGGGCCATTGAGCTTCAGCCCGGCAGACGCAGCTTCCACTATGCCCGGGGTCACGCACGGTATGATCTTGGCGACTACAACAATGCCATCGTCGATTACAATCGTGCCCTTGAGCTGGATGCAAACTACGCAGCCGCCTATCACAGTCGCGGAAACTCGTATCAAGAACTCGGCGCTACTGACCGTGCAATAGCTGACTACCTCACGGCAATTTCCCTGCAACCGGAATATGTGTTCGCCCATGACGCGCTTGGCAATGCCTATGTCCGGCAGATGGATTATGCACGGGCCTTTGCAGCCTACAGCCGCGCCATTGAACTCGATGACACTTACGCAAATGCCTTCAACGGTCGCGGTACTGCCTATTATGAGACACGTGATTATGCCCGCGCGATGAGTGATTTTGACGTGGCGATATCGCTCTCACCGGAGTTTGCACTTGCCTACTTCAATCGCGGGCTTGTGCATCAGGCAAATGATGAGCAGGAAGCAGCGATGGTTGAGTTTGACCGTGCCGTTGAACTCGCCCCCGACGATCCCCGAGCCTATGAGGCGCGGGCGGATGCGCATGAAAGCCTTGGAAATCCAGACGCTGCACAAGAAGACCGTGACAAGGCTCTGACACTGGGGGCCAGCCGCAACTGCAATGGATATGCACTCCGTGCGATTTACGCACAGAATGAAAACATTCGACTTAGCTGCGGTTTCGAGGGACCCGAATGGTCTGGCGATTATGAATTTCACTACGGCAACTGTCTCGACAACGCTGCCTCGTCCACGGCACTCGACGATGCACGAGCAACGCTGCTTGCCAACTGTTCACCCGAGGCTGCGCAGTAGCAAGTGCTTGTGACTTTCATCCCAAAGCGGTAGAGCAAAATACTTACGGGGGAAGTCTACATGCAAAATCATTTTGACCTGATTGTCATCGGCAGCGGCCCGGCTGGACGTCGTGCAGCAATTCAAGCATCGAAGTTTGGCAGAAGCGTGCTTGTTGTGGAAAAGGGCGGCCGCGTCGGAGGTGTCTCGGTTCACACCGGAACCATCCCGTCCAAAACGCTCCGGGAAACGGTTCTGAATCTCTCCGGCTGGCGGGAACGGGGGTTTTATGGCCGCGCCTACCGGGTCAAGCAGGAGATCACAGCGGATGACCTGCGCAAGCGGTTGCATATCACTTTGGACCATGAAGTAGAGGTCCTCGAACATCAGTTCGCGCGCAACCACGTTTCGACCATCAAGGGAACCGCACGCTTCGTCGACAGCAACAGTATTCAGGTTGAAGCGGCAGAAGGTGAGCTTCTGACGTTCAGCGCCAATCGTTTCATGCTTGCGGTCGGCACCCGTCCCTATCGTCCCGACTATGTCCCTTTCGAAAACGAAAGAGTTTATGACAGCGACACGGTGCTCGATTTCACCGGGCTGCCCAAGAC
>JAJFHB010000610.1 GCA_021775795.1 Hyphomicrobiales bacterium
CAATGCCAAGCGTATCGCAGTCCATGACAAGGCCGATGGTGCCCGTGGGCGCGATTACGGTGACCTGGGCGTTGCGGTAGCCGAAACGATTGCCCAGTTCTACCGCTTGATCCCAACTTTCACGCGCTGCGTCCGCTAGCGGTTTTTGAGGGCACCCCTCGTAGTCGACCGGCACGGGAGTGACATGCAAACCTTCATAACCGTCACGCTCACCGTAAGCGGCGCGGCGATGATTACGCATCACCTGCCGCATTGGATCGGCATTGTCGGCAAACTCTTTGAAGGCTCCGATCTCGCCTGCAATCTCCGCCGAGGTGGCGTACGCAGCGCCGCCCAGCAGGGCAGAAATCGCTCCGCACATGGCCCGGCCTTCTCGGCTGTCATACCCAAGTCCGGACGACATCAGCAAACCCCCGAGGTTGGCATAGCCAAGGCCGACTGGCCGAAAATCCTGTGTACGCCGCGCGATGGCGCGGGAGGGGTATTGCGCCATAAGAACCGAAATTTCCAGGGTCAGAGTCCAGAGGCGAACGCTGTAGCGGAAACTATCCGCATCAAAGCTGCCATCTTCCTTGCGGAATTTCAGCAAGTTGAGCGAAGCGAGTGTTGTTGCCGTGTCATCGACAAACATGAACTCTGAACAGGAGTTCGACGCATGGATCTCGTCATCGGCAGGGCAGGTGTGCCAGTCGTTAATGGTGGTGTGGAAATGGATGCCCGGGTCGGCAGAAGACCAGGCGGCATAGGCGATCTGGTTCCACAGGCCTGATGCCCGCACTGTTCGGACAGTCTCCCCTGAGTAGCGGGACACCAAAGGCCAATCCGCATCTTCTTCGACGCACCTCAAAAAGTGATCCGTTACCCGTACGGTGTTATTCGAGTTCTGGCCGGAAACTGTCTCATAAGCCTCGGAATCCCAGTCAATGCTGCAGGTCGGAAAGTTGACACTGTTCTCACCCTGCTGCGCCAGATCAAGGACGCGTTGGATGTAGCTTTGGGGGACATGCGCGTTGTGTGCCGCATCAATGGCACGGGCAAGATGTCGGTTGCTTGTCGCGTTAAAACGCTCGGTGCCCAGGTGCCGAGCGGCTTGGCAGGTCCGCAGGATTGCATCCAGATGCTGCGATACGATTTTTGAACCGGCAACCAGCGAACAGACCTTCTTTTCCTCTTCGACTTTCCAGTCAATGAACTCCTCGACGTCGGGGTGATCAACATCAAGCACAACCATCTTTGCCGCACGCCGTGTGACGCCGCTGCGCTTGAGGATGCCGGCTGAACTGTCGCCGACGCGAAGCAAGGACACGACGCCCGCGGAAATGCCGCCGCCCGAAAGGGGTTCGCCCCGGCCTCTCAACTTTGAGAAGTTGGCGCCGGTACCCGAGCCATATTTGAAAAGCCTGGCTTCTCTTGTCCAAAGATCCATGACACCGCCGTCGTTGACGAGATCATCGCCGACCGACTGAATGAAGCAGGAGTGCGCCTGGGGGCGTTCGTACTTTGAGCCGCAGGCCTCCACATCACCGCTGACTTCATCAACGTAATAGTGGCCATCGCCCTTGCCGCCAATGCCGTATGCCCAGTGAAGGCCGCTGTTGAACCATTGCGGAGAATTGGGAGCTGCCTGCTGAGTGACCAGCATGAACCGCATTTCGTCGTAATACGTCCGGGCATCGTCTTCTGTGTTGAAGTATCCGCCTTTCCAGCCCCAGTAGGTCCACACACCTGCAAGTCTGTCGAACACCTGGCGCGCATCGTTCTCGGAACCGAAACGCTCGCTCTCGGGAAGGTCCTCAAGGCCGCGCTCATCGGGCTCACTGCGCCAGAGCCAGGAGGGAACACCACGTTCCTCGATGTGGCGGAGGCGTGCGGGAACCCCGGCCTTGCGAAAATACTTCTGCGCGAGAACGTCAGATCCGATGCGGCTCCAGTCAGCAGGCACTGTGATGTCATCCTTTGAGAATACGACTGCGCCGACCTTGTCCCGGATCTCGCACGACGTCTTGACAAAGCTGATGCCGAAATAGGGTCCTTGATCTTCGTTCGTATGCTGGCGTTCAATCCGCATCTTCCGCCCTCGTCTGAGTGCATGGCAGGGGCGGCGTGCCTTGCGCAAATTCTAACAGGTTTGGAGGGGGACTCTGAACGTTGGAGGGACTCCGCCCTTCATATCCAGCACACGTTGCCCCCGGGTGCCGCAGTGGACAAGTATGCCTAACGGCGCGTTAATGTTAAGCATTTGTTAATTGCTTGGTTAACGGTTCAAGGAACGTCTGCCGTTGTCGGCCCGTATAAATGAAGGTGAATGAAGGGCTGGACGCAAACATCTGCCAGAGGCACTATTGAGTGCCTAAATCAAAAGAGGTTTTGAGAGATGAGGATTGCGATTGTTTCGGTTTTTGCCTGGTTTTGCATGTTCGTATCTACAGCATTTGCGGATCCCGTCGGCACCTATCGGGTGGATGGTACCAACCCGGGCACAAGTACTAAGTATGTTGGTACAGTGGTCGTTCAGCGGACCGGTGAAACATATTCAGTGGTGTGGACGGTTGCCGGCGCTCAGTTTGTGGGCACAGCGCTCGGTGTCGCTGCCCAGAACGGCAAGACGCTTCTTGGGCCCGCACATCCGTCGGATAACGGGCTGACCATTGCCTATGTATCCGGTGGAAGCTTCGGGCTGGCCATCATGTCGGAAGAAGGAAATGGCCGCTGGGCAGGCTATTGGGCAGCTGGTGGTGGCACCCAGCTCGGCACGGAAATCTGGACCCGGCAATAATCGGGGTTTCCACAAGCAAGGGCGCGCGCAGTTGGGAATGGCAGCTCATGCGTGCGCCACTCTACGTAGCGGCTTATTGACGGCGAACTGAGGCACACAAGGTGGCTGATAACTGGGATTTCCGTGCTTTCTCGCGCGAAGAGCATCAACAGCGCATTGCTCGCGCATGTGAAATATTGTCCGCCAATGGCCTGGCGGCAGCCGTGTGTACGTCTCCCGAATTGCTGTATTATTTCACGGGCTACGAGGCGCACACTCATCTTGCCATCGGTTCACAGGCACTTGTACTCCTTGCCGATGGTGGCACACCTGTCGTCATCCTGCGTGATGGTGATGTTCCTCAGGCGGAGGAAACGGTTGCCATTGGTGAGCTCAGGCCGTTTCGATTTGGCGCCGAACGCCTTGCAGATCTGATCGCTGCAGCCCTTGATGCCAAGGGCATCACCGGTGCGCCGCTTGGTCTCGACATATCCAGCATTACCACGACAGGTGCCTTGACCCGCGAGCTTGAGGCAGCGCTTGCCGGCTGCGCCATCACAGATTGCTTCCGTATGCTCGGGGCCTTGCGCACAGTGCTTTCTGAACGCGAACAGGAATATGTGCGCGAAGCCCGCATATACGCAAACGCCGGTATCGCTGCGTTCTATCAATCAGCGGCAGTTGGCGTCAGCGAGATCGAACTGGCCGCAGAAATTGAATATGCCATGCGTTCTGCTGGCAGTGATTATCCTGCCATCCCAACCTGGACTGCATCCGGTCCACGTTCGCATTGCCAACATGGTCAGGCGACACCGCGTATGCTGCAGGAAGGTGATCTTGTGCATTGCGAGTTTTCAGGCTCAGCCCGCCGCTATCAGTGTGTGAGCATGGGGTCGCTGGTTCTCGGTGCGCCGTCGGCCCGCATGCAGCAGATCGCGGATGGTGGCGCCAGCGCATTTTACGCAGGTCTTGAGAAAATCAGGCCAGGTGCGCGTATTGGCGATTGTGAGCAGGCCTACTTTGATGAGTTGCACCGCACAGGCATCGGCGAATGCGGGATCATGCGTTTTGGTGTCGGTATTTCCGCAGCTTACCCTCCCGTGTGGGAGAACCAGATTTCGGTTCAGATGGAGAATGATGATGTCTGGGAACCCGGAATGGTTTTTTACATCCACTCATCCCTGCAAGCCATAGATGACAAACTGGGCGTCTTGTTCGGTGGAAGCTTTCTGATTACCGAGACCGGCAACGAGCGTCTTGATGATGCAAAGATTGAACTGGTGCGCGTAGGCTGATCTTTTGCAGCTGACCAGTGCGGCCGCCTGAGTTCAAGTCAAACCGCCTTAGCTCTCGGCCTCACCGGGCATCAGGAGCGCGACAAGGTCGCGTACATCCTGCGGCAGGATCGGTTTTTCGAGGTAAGGGCGACCACAAGTGTCGAGAAACTCTCGTACCCGCGGGCTCAAAGTGTCGCCGGTGATGAAAGCCACCCTGTTTGTAAGCTCGGGATCGAGCTGTTGCAGTTCACGGTAAAGGCTGGGGCCATCGAGTTCCGGCATCCTGACATCAGAGAGGATGACATCAAAACGGCGCTCGCCCAGTCGTGCCAGCGCCTGCTTTCCCGACCCGACCACTTCCGCCTGGTGACCATCGCTTTCAAGAATATCCGCAATGGTTTCCCCAACGTCGCGCTCATCATCGACCACGAGGATGGAGAAAGCCGATGGTTTGCTGCTCGCCTCCGGGCCACTCACCTGCGCTGTGTCGTCCACTCCGGCACAGGGCAGACGCACCAGAAACGCTGCACCATTGCCCAGTCTGCTGTCGAGCTCTATCGAACCTCCATGGCTGACGATGATGCGGTGGCATAGAGCCAGGCCCATGCCGGTTCCGGTACCACCTCCCTTGGTCGTATAAAGCGGTTCGAAGATGCGGTTGATGGCCTCATTGGAAATGCCGCGCCCGGTGTCCGATACGCGAACCTCAACCTCTCCACTGTCACTCAGATGGCGGGCCTGAATGTTAAGTGAACGCCGTTCGTCCACTTCCTGCATCGCGTGCTCGGCATTGACAATGAGATTTGTGAATACCTGTACGAGTTGATCAGCGTCAGCCATGAGGAGTGGCAGTTGGTCGGCAATCTTTATCTCCAGCTCGATGCCTGAACTGCGCAGGCCATAGGTTGTCACCTCCAGAGCGCTGTCGATGATTTGTGCAAGTTCGACGGGCGCCGGGTCGCTTGGTTCCTGCCGCGCCATCGCCAGGAACGTCCGCACAATTCGCGCACATCGATCCGCCGCCATGACAATACGATCTGCGCGTTTGACGGTTTCCTGCTGCGTTGGGCGTTCCTGCAGGAGCTGAGCCTGGCCGACGAGAATTGACAGCGGATTGTTGAGCTC
>JAJFHB010000062.1 GCA_021775795.1 Hyphomicrobiales bacterium
AGAGCCGACACCGGCTCATCACAAATGAGCAGATCCGGCCGCAGCGCGAGTGCTCTGGCAATACCGACACGCTGGCGCTGACCACCTGAAAAACTATGGGGATAGCGGTTGAGGAACCTTGGATCGAGCCCGACCACACGCATGAGTTCCGACACCATCGCCCGGTGATCCTGTTCAGATCCCTTCTCATGAATGACGAGTGGTTCGCACAGAATATTGAGCACGGTCATGCGCGGGCTGAGCGAGCTGAAAGGATCCTGAAACACCATCTGGATGCGCTTGCGGAACTTCTTCATTTCCGCATCGCTGAGATCCAGAACGTTGATATCCTGATGCCCGTCATTGAATGTAATCGAGCCCGTGTCAGGCGCCACTGCCCGCATGATCATCTTGGAGACCGTGGTCTTGCCGCAGCCGCTTTCCCCCACCAGACCAAGACACTCGCCCCGGCGAATCTTGAAGCTGACATTGTCGACAGCTTTCTCCGAAATGGTTTCGCCGATCTTGAAGAAGCTGCCTTTACGGGTGCCGTATGATTTGGAAATACTGGAGACAGTGAGCAGATCGTTGGTTCGGTCCTTGCTGAGAGCCTCGCGACCACCGCCAAGCATCGGCCCAATCTCAAACTCAACGTCACGGATTGGCACCAATCGCTCACCGGGCTTCATATCGAAATGCGGCACCGCATTGAGGAGTGCTTTCAGATAAGCGTGTTTCGGTGAACTGAAGATGTTTTTCACCGGGCCGGCTTCCATGACCTCACCGTGGTAAACCACCACAACTTCGTCGGCCATGTTGGCGACAACGCCGAGATCATGGGTGATCAGGAGCACGGCCATGCCGAGTTTCTTCTGCAGTTCCTTCAACAGCCGCAGTATCTGGGCCTGCACGGTGACATCCAGAGCAGTAGTAGGTTCATCCGCAATCAAGAGCGCAGGCCGGCAAATCAGCGCCATCGCGATCATCGCGCGTTGCCGCAAACCACCGGAAAGCTCGAACGGATACATGTCATAGGCGCGCGATGGAACGGGAAAGCCGACCATGTCGAGCATCTCTTCCGTCATTTCGCGGGCTTTGCCGTCTTCAACGTCCCGGTGCAGCAACAAAGCTTCCTGCACCTGATTGCCAATAGTGTGCAACGGCGAGAGCGAGGTCATCGGCTCCTGAAAAATCATGGATATACGACCGCCCCGCAGCGATCGCATATCTTCACTGCTTGGAGACAGCGCGGCAATATCTAGAGCTGGGTCTGATGTCTCTGGATCATCAAAGCGGATGGCACCGTTCGTGATCGTCGCCGACTGGGGCAGGATGCCCATAATCGCCTGCGAAATTACTGACTTGCCGGAGCCGGATTCTCCCACCAGCGCAACAATACTGCCGGGCCGCACACGCATGCTGACGCCCTTGACGACTTCAAGCGCACTTCCATGAATGTCAAAGGCCAGCCGCAAATCTTCGATCCGCAGCAAGTCGCCATCAGTTGATTTAGCCTCGGTCAGGCTCACCATGCGCGTTTCTTCTTGTTCACGAACGTCCAGCGAACCCTCAACGGACAATACCCGCGAAAGTCTCCTCCCCACGAGGCGCGCAACAATATCGCGTTGCAGAGGACATTGAAAGATACGATACGCCTAAAAACAACTGTTAAGCGCGATAAGCTCTTGAGAATCGGCAAAAGAGACTTTGCCCGACAGGTATGATGATCCCGCTTTGCAACCCCTGGCGCAGCCGTGACATTCGAAGTTCCTCCCTAGTGATGCAGGATTACAAGCTCCTGCGAGCCCTCCGTTCCATGAACTGCACTGGTGACATGCTCATGTACCGGGGTTTTTTCATACCCCTGCTCCAGCGCGGCTTCATAGCATGAGCGTGTCGTTATCGCGCGGCTGCCCAATTCCTTGTTGTGTTTCTCAAGCTTGGCGGAAAGATTAACCGCAGCGCCGATAACCGTATATTCCAGGCGCTTGTCATCACCGATGGCACCAAAAGCCACCGGCCCATGCGCGACCGCCAGATTGACGCGAACTTCGGCAAGCGCGCCATATTCAGGATGGTCGGCCCAGCTTTCAACATCGGCCATGATCTCGTCACAGGCTATCAGCGATTGTGCAGCAAAGTCATCGCTTTCGCTGGACGCTCCAAACGTTGCCATGATGCCATCGCCCATGAATTTGTCGATGGTGCCGCCCTGCTTTTGAATTATCGGAACAAGGCGGCGCTGATACTCGGTCAACAGCGACATCACATCTCCGGCGTCCATGTTCTCAGCCATGGTCGTGAACCCGCGAATGTCAGCATTCAAAACCGCCGCGACCCGGTTCATTCCCTCGCCCGCGGAAATTTCCTGTTCCGAGTCACGGATCTGACTGGCAACTGATTCATCAAAAAACCTCGACAGATCATGTGCTGCCGTTTGCTCTGCAACCGCGCGAACAAGCAACGAGTGCGCGCGTTTTAGGGCAAGCCACAAGATTGCCGTCACAATGAGGATGGAAACTATCTTGTCGAACTCAGCCCCAAGCAGGATTGAATTGCTGGTCATATACTCAACGTAGTCGCGGGTGATCATCGGACTGATCGATTCCGCCTGCACCACATACCAGACCATCCCAAGCCACCCGAGTGCGCCGACAATGCCGGCGGCAACGACAAAACGGGCTTCGAACCGCAAGGCGCGCAGGGCAATGAAGATGAAGATATACAGGAGCGTCGGTGCCTTCAGATAAAAGGAAGGGGGCTGCTCATACTGGATGTGGAAGCTCCAGATCAACACCATGAGCAGCATCATATCAAGGATGATAGAGGCGAAGACCGCCCAACTGGGCAGGTTGGCCCTGAGGGCCCAGAAAAGTCCCAGGACGGTCAGGACAAGATAGCTCCCCAAAGCATACGGCACCGGCGCAAAGTCGGTGCCCGCGTGCGTTTTCGGCGAAACAAGATAAAGCGTG
>JAJFHB010000611.1 GCA_021775795.1 Hyphomicrobiales bacterium
TATCAGCGCGAAGGTCAGTTTCAGCACAACTGGCGAGTGATGCTATAAAGTGGGAGTTCAAGTTTTCGTCTGCTCTGGAACAAGGAAAAGACAATGTCCCTCACAGAAGCCGAAATACAGGTGCTGGCCTCTCTGGAAAAGGCCCGCCTCGATGGCACCCCCACTGACCGCAAGTCTCTTGAAGACAGCGCTGAGCGTTTCTGGATTTTCGCCGAGGACTGGGGGCAGGCCTATGCAACGCTTCTCTCCCGAGGCCTGACAGAAGGCGATGATACAGCCTATGGGCTGAGCGAAATTGGTGCGCCCCTGGCGCAGGAGTTTCACCGCCAGCGGCCCGATCACTACTGGTATTATTACCAGAAGTTCTATCAGGCCGCGCACGCAAGCGAAGCCCACTCGGAGCTTTGCCGCCGGGTCTTCGGTGAAGACCTCTGCCAGGAGGGACAGACCGACATGGCAACCCTCAAGGACCTCATGGAAAAGCTGGCGTTGAGCGCGGACGACCAGGTTCTGGATCTTGGCTGCGGCGTGGGAGTGATCGCTGAATATGTGTCGGATGTGACCGGGGCCTTTGTCACCGGAATTGATTACTCCTATCCCGCCATCGATGAAGCGAATGAAAAAGCTGCCGACAAGCGCGAGCGCCTGTTCTTCGTGCAGGGCGATATGAATAATCTCGAGTTAGAGGAAAATTCGCTCGACGCCATGATCTCGCTGGACACGCTCTATTGGGCCGCCGATCTGGAGGCCACCTTGTCGAGCGTCGCAAAAGCCCTCAAACCCGGCGGCCGCATGGGCATTTTCATGAACCATCATATCGGTGAAGGCGAAGACAAGGCCCATCTGGCGCCGCAACACGCCGAGCCCTACAAGGCCCTGACAAACCTGGGGCTTGCCTTTGAAATCACCGACTGCTCCACCGAAATCTGCGCGTTCTGGCACCGGGTCAACGACGCCGCGACAGACCTGCAGCCACAGTTTGAAGCCGAAGGAAACGGCTTCATCGCCGCCAGCCTGCTGCGTGAATGCGAACTCGACTATCTGCCCGACGTAAAAGCCGGCCGCATCGCCCGGTATCTTTATGTGGTGCAGTGTTGATAATCGCCTGAGCCAAACTCAAGCCCGCTCCGGGATGGCCCCGGGAGCAGGGCTGCGGATTTCAATCCGCGACCCGTTGGCGGAGCGGGCTCCGACAGGAACGCACTGCCCCCGCCCTGTACTCCAACGTCATGCCGACGGCCGAGAATAATGCAGCGCAGGACACCCCACCTCCGAGCGCAAAGCGCGAGGCAAGGCCAAGTGGCCGCCGGGCGAAAGCCCGCCCCCGCGGAGCTGTCGCCAAAGGCGATAGGCGTGAGCACAAAAAACTCAAGCAGCCCAGGCCATCATCCGGTGGTCCTGTTCGAGGATGGCGTATTTGGCCTCGGTCCACCATTTACCCTGGGCAAGAATGCAATCTCTGGAAACGCCCTCTCGGGTCATCCCGAGCTTTTCCAGCACACGGACACAGCCGGCGTTGCCAATGGCAACATCCGCACAGATCCGGTGAACGAGGATATCCTCGAAGCCAAACGCGATCAGCCGCCTGGACATCTCGGTGGCATAGCCTTTGCGGAAATGCTCGCCGGCAACACCAAAGCCCAAGTGCGCAATAGCTGGATGCGAGCGCGACAGGCTCACCTGCCCGACCATCTCGCCGGATGATCTGAGAAGCGCCACATAGACAAAGATCCGGCGCTCCGTATCCGGCCCGCAATGCTCAAAATAGCGTTGTACCCGCAAGGTGCCGTCAGCGAGTTCTTCCGGTTCAACAGCCTGATGGCGCCATTGTTCAGGCCGGTTCTGAAAAGCCTGCAGCGCAGGCCCATCTTCCAGCCGCACTTCGCGCAGCAGCAATCTTTCAGTATGAAGTTCGGGCAACATGGAATTTCTCCCTCAACAATTTTGCTCGCCCGATATGTGGGCGCGACAAGGGGGAATGCCGGTGATGCAGATCACGTTACCAAAACACCGTGCCGCAATTTCAAGCCCGCTCCGGGATGGCCCCGGGAGCAGGGCTGCGGATTTCAATCCGCAACCCTATGGCGGAGCGGGCTCCCTCAGGAGCGCACCTCCCCCGCCCTAAACTCCGTCGTCATGCCGATAGCCGAGAATAATGCTGCGCAGGATACGCCTCCGAGCGCAAAGCGCGAGGCAAGGCCAAGTGGCCGCCGGGCGAAAGCCCGCCCCCGCGGAGCCGTCGCCAAAGGCGATAGGCGTGAGCGAAAAGAGACCGGCGAACCCCATTCGCCGTGAGCGAAAAGAGACCGGCGAACCCCATTCGCCGCGAGCGAAAAGAAACCGGCGAACCCAATTCACCGTTAGCGAAAAAAGCCCCCTAGTGATCCCGCGCCCAAAGGCGCATTTCGATGGGACCCTGGGCGCGGCCGTGGATCATCTGGTCCACATAGGCGTTGTCGGCAGCCTCAACCTCGCTCGTCGGGCCCGCCCATTTGATCTCGCCCTCATGCAGCATGAAGAGATGGTCGTATTCGTTGACGGCCGCTTCCATGTCGGAGGTGATGGCAAGCACGGTGGCGCCAAGTTGCGCCAGGTTTTCATCGATCAGCCGGTTGATGGTCTTGGTGGTGATCGGGTCGAGGCCGGCCGTCGGCTCGTCAAGCAGCAAGAGCTCAGGCTCGCCAACCATGGCGCGGGCAAAACCCACCCGTTTTTGCATGCCGCCTGAAAGGTCGACGGGATAAAGGTCGGCTGTGGGCGCTGGCAGGCTCACCAGCGCCAGCTTTTCAATCGCCAGCTTCTTGGCTTCCTCGCGCCCCATGCCCTGCACGTTGATGGCCTTGAAGGTGATATTTTCCCAAACGGGCAGACTGTCAAACAGGCCGCCCTGCTGGAACAGAACGCCAAAGCGCTCAAGCAGACGCGCATGGTCGCGGCCTTTAAGGTGGGACATGTCCTGGCCGTCAACCAGAACCGAACCGGCGTCGGGCTCTTCCAGGCCGGCCATGCACTTCACCAGAATTGTCTTGCCGGAAGCCGCAGGCCCGATGAGCACAGACTTCTTGCCCCGGGGCACTTCCATGTCGATGTTGCGCAGGACCTCATGCGTGCCAAAGCGCTTCGCCAGGCCACGAACACTCACCTTGATATTTTCATCGCTCACAGGGGATTTCGTCTCAGACATGGGTTGCGGCCACCTGGTGCTTGAATCAGAAGGGCAATTGACCAAACGTACGACCGCTTTGCAAGCGCCAAAAGCCCGCTCCGGGATGGCCCCGGGAGCAAGGGTGCGGATTTCAATCCGTGCCCTTTGGCGGAGCGGGCTCCCTCAGGAAAGCACCGAGCCAATCACACCCACACTCACCAACACCCCTAATCCGGCAACGTCAGTTCGCCGGACCACATGGTTTTGTGCACGCCGTCCACAGCCTCGGCAGACGATTCCGCCATATAGGTGCCAAAGCCGGTTATGCCCTCATAGCTTCCAACGCCGCCAACAACAGTCCACTCGCCGCGACGGCCAAAGCGTTCGGCGCTTTGTTCGTTGGAGATGCGGGCGGTCATGCGGT
>JAJFHB010000612.1 GCA_021775795.1 Hyphomicrobiales bacterium
AATCGCTACCCTCTAAATCAATCAACCAGTATCGTTCAGGCCACGTCTTCATTTTCATGTTTGCCCAGACCTGATACGGGTCAATACTCATCTAACCGTCTCCCTTGCTGGCTGTAATGCCAAGAGCAACTACTGCAAACACCCTGGTTTTCACAACAGCGGTGTGCGTTCTTCCTCACAAATTCCAATGGATGATCCAAATGAGAACACTTGCCGCGCTTGTATTTCCGGGTTTCCAGACCCTGGACCTTTTTGGGCCACTCGAAATATTGGGTGACCATGATGAGGGGGCAATTGACATCAAAATTGTCGCTGAAACGCTGGAGCCTGTGCCCAGCTATCACGGCGTTCGTACCGCAGTGGACAGGACTTTGTCCGAAGGTGCGGATTATGATTTGATTCTGATTCCCGGAGGCGATTCTGCTCCTCTGGAGCACAGAAACGAGGCTATCCATAAATGGATACGGGATGCCTCGGCGAATGCGGAATACGTCATGGCTGTTTGCACAGGAACAGTGTTGCTTGCCACGACGGGGTTGCTCGATGGCAGGCGCGCAACAACCAACAAGAAAGACTACACGGCTACAATACCCTACGGACCGAATGTCGACTGGGTACCGCAAGCCCGGTGGGTCGAGGATGGAAAATTCTTTACCTCATCAGGTGTTTCGGCAGGGATTGATATGAGCCTGGCGGTTATGTCGAAAATGTTCGGGGCTGAGGCCGCAGAGTTTATTGCTGTTGGCACGGAATACGACTGGCACAAAGACCCAAACTGGGACCCCTTCGCCAAACTCGCTGGTCTGGTCTGATCAGGAGCGGGTCTCTACCAGGCGTAAGACAGCATTCGCGCGCCTGTCACACAGTCAGATGCTTGGCACTTAGGGCTGATTGCAACAGCGTTTGAGCGCTTGCTTTGGGCTGGGCCAGATTTTTCGACTTGCAAAAAACAAGTCGACACTTATCTATGATTCACTTGCTTAATGCAAGTTGATAGAAAAGGAAAGAACCCATGCCCCTTATTCAAGTCACAGCCCCGCAAGGCGCGTTAGCAAAGAACCAACAGAATTCTCTCGTTTCCCGTGTGTCCAACGCCGTATTGAAAGCGGAAGGCGCACCCCTCGAACATGAAGGCGCGCAGTCCCTGGTTTGGGCCTACTACCAGGAGCAGCCACGCGGTACGTCATATGTCGGAGGAGAAGCGATCGAACAACCGCCGTTTCGGATCGACATAACAACCCCTAAAGGTGCGCTCAACACCGCCACACGGGAAGCGCTTGTCGCAGAGGTAGGGGCGATTGTTGATGATCTTGTTGGCTCGTTTGACGGGCGTCTCAACCATTGGACCATGCTCTACGAGGTCGACGAAGGCAGTTGGGGCGGTGGCGGTCAGATATTCCCGCTTGCCGGCATCCAGGCAGCAATGAACATCAAGGCTGCCTGAAGCGGGCGCTGGATCTGACAAAAGAGGCGTCGCCGATTGTGTGTTAGTTCGTGTAGGATCGGGTGCTTACACCAAAGAGACGATAGCCATGAGATTGTCTGAAACCCAACTTGCAGAGTTTGCCGAAAATGGATTTGTGATGCTTCCTGATCTGTTCTCAGATCAGGAAGTCTCCATCCTCAAGGAAGCGCAGAAAGCCGTATTCTCAGAGGATACCGACGCCAACATCGTCGAGAAAAAGAGCGGCGAAGTGCGCACTGCCATGGGGTTGCACCTGAGGCATGAAGTGTTTGCCAATATGGTGCGGCACCCTCGCCTTGTTGAACCCGCCCGGCAGATATTGGGGACCGATCTCTATATCCAGCAGGTAAAGATCAACGTCAAAGCGGCTTTCGACGGCGAAGCCTGGCAATGGCATTACGATTTTGCCACGCACCATGCCGAGGACGGCGTGCCCAAACCTTTGGCGCTCAACCTTCATGTGTTTCTGGAAGATGTGAACGAATTCAATGGCCCGCTTTATTTCATCAAGGGCTCGCACAAGCACGGGGCCGCCCCTGCCCACCATGATACAACGACAACAAGCTATCCTCTTTGGTGCGTCGATGCAGATGTGGTGGCCGGCCTGGTGCAGAAAGGCGGCTTGGCGTCCGCCACCGGGAAAGCCGGGAGCGGGCTGATTTTTGGTGATATACTGGTGCACGGTTCACCGCCCAACATGTCTCCGTGGGACAGGCCGATCTTTTCGCTTATCCTCAACACGATCGAAAACCGGCAAACCGCATTTGCCCGGCCCGAGTATAAACACCATGCGGACTTCACACCTGTAACGGCGCTTGGAGATGACTGTTTGTTGCAGACGCTAGCAGCGGAGTAATCTCAATCAATCGCATCGCACCGGTGCTGATCCCCGCTTTACTGCGCCGCAATCCAATCTTCTTCAACGTAGTAGGGGCCCGGGTTGGTGTAGAGTTCCTCGTATTTGCAAAGCTGTGGTTCAACTCCCAAAGGCGTGGAAACCCCGTCCCGGAACGCCCATTCGCCGCGATCGGGTGAGTCTTCGGCACGAATGTAACTGTTCAGGATGACCCGTCGATCCATGGTCTTTGAGCTGTTTCCCCTCGAGCCGTGGACGGTCAATAATCCCCATATGGCCAGATCGCCTGGTTCCATCTCGGCCAGCACTGCATCGTGTGGGTCGAGGCGGGCATTCGACAACTCTTCAACTTTTGTGGGTCCCTTTGATCGCTCATCACCGCCGTTCATGATCGGCCCTCCATCGGAAAGGCCCAGATAACCCATCTTGTGACTGCCCGGGAAAAACTGCAGGGCGCCATTTTCTTCTGTCTGCGGATCGACGGCCAATGCCGTTGTGAAGCTGTGGGTCGTGAGATTGGCAAAGGCCTCAGGCTTCTC
>JAJFHB010000613.1 GCA_021775795.1 Hyphomicrobiales bacterium
CATGGCTGTCCGGGATCTCGGTGTGCATGCCTTTGTCCGCCGCCCGTTCAGCGCTCAGGAACTGTCATCGCACGTGGTTATGGCCACCCTTGATCGACGTTCGTTTGTGAGTAAGAAGTCCTACACTGGCCCCGACCGCCGCACCCGGAACTCCGGCGACTATGACGGACCGGAGCGGCGCGCCGCAAAGCCTGAGCATCAGGGTCCGGAGCGCCGAAAGCCTGCTGCAAATGCAAATGTGACGGAAGACGAGAAGGTCAGCGTCTGACCCCGTCCCGGCGAAAGCGCCAGACAACTGCAGCGATCCGCGTATCGAGGAAAGCCCTAAGCGTTCAGTTCCGCCTGCACGTCTGCCTTAAATCCAACAAGCACCTTGCCACCCACTTCAAAAACGGGGCGTTTGATGAGAGCCGGGTGCTGAGCCATGAGCGCCACCGCTGATGCTTCATCCACACCTGCCTTCTCGAGCTCATCAAGCCCGCGCCAGGTGGTGCCGCGCCGGTTCAGCAGCACTTCCCATCCCGCCGCCTGCGCCCAGTCTTTGATTTGTGCAGCACTGACACCATCGGCACGCACATCGAGGAACTCATGCTCAACACCTTCAGCCTTTAGAAAGGCAAGAGCCTTGCGGCAGGTGTCACAGTTTTTCAGACCATAGATTTTGAGCATTTGAGGCGATCCACAGACGACGTTAACGCAGCATCGCCATATACGACACTTTCAGGCGCGTTTACAGGCCATTCACACTTAACCGGCATCATATTAAGACACTTGAGACAAAGGACTTATCATGACACATGATGATAACCGCGGAGGCGACGACCGCCGGGCAGATGCAGATCGTCGCTCAGGTACAGACACACGCTCTCCAGATGAGCAGAAACTGCAGGGCGAACGCCGCACCGCCGGTGATCGGCGCTCAGGTAGTGACCGACGCTCTCAAAGCGGTGACTGAATCACACAAGCCGTTTGTACAACAGCTGCATACTGAAGCCGTTTGAACGGCCAAAGACACAAACAAATCTCTTGCACCACAAGCTTTGTCCCTGTTGAGTCTGCTAAATGGAAACATGTTTGGCAGGCGACCTCCCGTGAAATCTTATGACTACATCATCGTTGGTGCCGGCTCTGCTGGCTGTGTGCTCGCGAACAAGCTGAGCGCTGACGGCACCCGCACGGTCCTCGTGCTTGAAGCCGGCCCCATGGATCGCAATTTGCTGATCCATATCCCGGCAGGGGTCTATTCGGTCCACAAGGACCCGAAGATCAATTGGAACTATCAATCCGAAGACGAGCCAGCATTGAACGATCGCAACGTGGAAACGCCCCGTGGCCGCGTCGTCGGCGGTTCCTCTTCAATCAACTCAATGGTCTACATGCGCGGTCATCCGCTGGATTATGACAACTGGGCAGATGAGTTTGGGCTGGAGCACTGGCGTTACGCAAACTGCCTGCCTTACTTCAAGGCGGGTGAAAACAGCGACCGGGGCGCTGATGACTGGCGCGGTGGCGATGGCCCGCTGGGCGTTACCAAGGGTAGCTACGAGAACCCTCTCTATGATGCTTTTCTGGACGCCGGCGAACAGGCGGGGCAGGGACGCTCCGACGACCTCAACGGCTTCCAGCCCGAAGGGGTTTCAAGGCTCGACGGGACACGCAAAGACGGCAAACGCTGCTCTGCCGCCGTTGCACACCTCAGGCCCGCCCTGTCCAGATCCAACCTGACCCTGTTCACGGACGCCATGGTGCAGAGCCTGAGGATCGATGGGAATCGCGCCTCGGGCGTAATTTTCGATCATCGCGGCAAACGTCAGGAAGTTGAAGCTGTCCGTGAAGTGATCCTCTGTGGCGGCGCCATCAACTCTCCGCAAGCCCTCATGCTGTCAGGCATCGGGCCTGCGGATCATCTTCGCGCCCACGGCATCGAACCCCTGCTCGACCTGAAAGGTGTCGGCCAAAATCTGATGGATCACGCCTGCCTTACAATGCAGTTCGCATCCAAAAAATCCTTCCCCATGCACAAGGTTGACCGGCCTCTCAACAAGGCTTTGGCCGGAGCTCAATGGTTGCTGAGCCGTTCAGGCATTGCCACTTCCAACGTCTGGGAAGCGGGAGGGCTGATCCGCAGCAACGATCACGTGTCCTACCCCAATCTACAATATCATTTCGGCCCCATAGGCTATGGCTACGATGGCCAGAAGATTCAATTGAAGCAGGGTTTTACGGTGCAGATTGATCAACTGCGCCCGGAAAGCCGGGGCCATATTGAGCTGAAGTCCGCCGATCCCGGGGCAAAACCGGCCATTCACTTCAACTATCTGGACAACGCCCATGACATGCGCGAGCTGGTGGAAGGTGTGCACAAGGCACGCGAACTGGTAGCGCAGCCGGCATTCGATGATTTGCGCGGTGGCGACGTGGAGCCGGGTCCCGATGTCAGGACCGACACAGAAATTGAAGCGGCCATCCGGCACATGGCCTCAACGGACTACCATCCCTGTGGCACCTGCCGCATGGGGACGGGCGCAGATGCCGTGGTCGATGCCGAATGCCGCGTACATGGCCTCGAGGGCCTGCGTGTCGTGGATGCCTCGGTCATGCCGC
>JAJFHB010000614.1 GCA_021775795.1 Hyphomicrobiales bacterium
CAGGTCGTCGCGGAACAATATAGATTACCCTTTGTGCCGATCGTAGATGAGCGATTTGATCTTCTCATCGACCGGAAAGCCTGGTTTGAGCCGCCGTTGCAGATATTCTTCGCCTTCTGCCAAAGTGACAGCTTCCGCACCCATGCAGCAGCACTACCGGGATATGATCAAAACGGTTTCGGGCAGATCCATTTCAACGGCCCTTAGCCTGTTCCATTAGTTTGCGCGTTTGGAAAAAACAGCTGCTGGCCATCAATCTCATAAGTGCCGATAGCGTTCTGGCCTTCATCCGAGATCAGCCAGTCGATAAATTGCTGGCCGGCCTGCACATTGACATGGGGGCAGACAGAGCCATTGACCAGAATAACGCCATACTGATTGAAAAGCGCGTCATCTCCCTCCACGGCAATCTTGAAGTCTGCCTTGTTTGCAAAACTGATCCAGGTGGCACGGTCGGTGAGCACATATGCTCCCATGCCAACAGCGGCATTCAGCGTGGCTCCCATGCCCGATCCAAGTTCCCGGTACCAGGCCCCCGACGAGCCGGTGGGATCCAGGCCCGCCGCAGCCCAAAGAGTTACTTCCTTCTTGTGCGTACCGGAATCGTCGCCACGCGAGGCAAAGAGCGCTTCGCGCTCCGCGATCTGAACAAGTGCCTGGGCTGTATCCGTCATTCCTGAAACGGCGGCTGGATCGTCAGATGGACCAACGATGACAAAGTCATTGTACATGAGATCAAAGCGGGCGACGCCGAACCCATCGGCAACGAATTGTTCCTCCGATGCCTTTGCGTGCACCAGCAACACGTCGCCATCACAGTTGCGGGCGTTTCTGATGGCCTGGCCGGTACCGACCGCAACCACGTTCACGGTAATGCCGGTTGCAGCCTCAAATTGAGGCAGCAAATGATCGTAGAGCCCCGAGTTCTTGGTCGATGTTGTGGACTGCACAATGATCGACGTATCTGCGGCATTGGCCACAAGACCCACACCAAACAGGAGAACAGCAGACAGCGCCGCGAACATAAGTTTTTTGTGTTTCATCTCTTAACTCTTCACTTTCCGGGCAATTCAAAGCACGAGTTTGCCTTCGAGATAGGCCTTGCCTTCCCGCGATGCCGGATCCGAAAAAAAGCGCTTTGCCGGCGTCTGCTCGACCAACCGGCCCAGATGCAGAAAAACCACTTCATCGGCCAGCCTTCTGCCCTGGCCGACATCATGGGTAACGAAAATTACTTTCGTGCCCTGCCGGTGCGCCAGCAACACAATCTGCTCGATCAGTTCTATCGAATGCGGGTCCAGGCTGGCCGTGGGCTCGTCTAAAAAAAGGACATCGGGCTCCGTAGCAAGCGCCCGTGCAAGCGCCAGGCGCTGCTGTTCACCACCCGACAGCGCCCGTGCCGGCTGCTTTGCCCGATCAAGAAGTCCCACCAGGTCTAACAACTTGTCGCGCTCCGCAGGCGAGGCATGTCTGCGTATCTTCAGCGCAAAATCCACGTTGGCGGCAACTGAGCGCCGCAGCAGGACCGGCCTTTGAAAGACCATCGCCTGGCGCCGCCGCACTTCATCGCTCATGGCCAGACCGTCAAAAGTGATCTTGCCGGCAGATGGCGCAACAAGCCCATGCATCAGGCGCAGGAGCAGGCTCTTGCCAGCGCCGTTGGGGCCCATGAGAACAGTTAGCTTGTCGGCTGAAAGTTCCAGGTCGATTGCATCAACGAGGCGATTACCATCAATCTCCAGAACAACGCCATTGGCTCGTATCGGCAGAAGCGACGGCAGCCGTGGCGTGTCAGCGCTTTCACGGGAATGCGAGAGGTTCATTTGGCGCGCAGGCTCATGCATGGACATGCCGCCCTGCGGTCAGACGCAAGGCCATCACAAGCCCGTTCACTGTCAGCGCAATGACCAGCAGCACAAAACCGAGCGCCAGCGCCAGCGCCAGATCACCTTTCGAAGTCTCCAGCGCGATAGCCGTCGTCATCACCCGGGTCAGGTGATCAATGTTGCCGCCGACAATGATGACGGCACCAACTTCAGCCACAGCACGGCCAAAGCCCGCAAGCGCTACGGTGAGGAGGCTATAGCGTCCATCCCAGACAAGTGCAGAGATAACCGTGCGACGCGGAACGGAAAGCGACCTGAACTGCTCTGCATATTCAGTATGCAAATCTTCCAGCACCTGCCGGGAGAGCGCCGCAATAATCGGTGTAATGAGAATGACCTGGGCAATGATCATCGCCGTGGGCGTGTAGAGAAGACCAAGCCACCCAAACGGGCCTGAGCGGGACAGGTAGAGATAGACGATGAGCCCCACAACCACTGGCGGCAGCCCCATGAGAGCATTTACGAGGACCAGCACCACGCTACGGCCGGGAAACCGTGTGACAGCCAGCAGAGCCCCAAGCGGCAGACCGAGCACACAGGCGATTGCCATGGCCAGAAGGCTCACGCGCAAAGACAGGGCAATGATTTCGAACAGATCGGCATCACCCGCTGTGACCAGCGCCAGCGCCAACCTGAATGGTTCGGCAAAATCTTGCATAATTTCCTAGAATTACTCTTCTGCGGCACTCTTTACCGCATTCGTGCATGAATTGCAGCTGCCAGGCAAGCTGCCAGGTGAAATTCTGGGGCCGCAAGACATACACTTCTTGGAGCGTTCGGCAGCGCGGTTTCGTTTGGTCTCCATGCCTGCTTGCCATTCGGCCCGAACGAATGTGCACGCCGCTACAGGCCATCGCTTATCCAAGCCATAGATAGCTGGAAACAAATGTGGGGCGATGCGATTGCACCACCCCACACAAGTTCGTCGGTCGTCAGTAGCGCTGTGATCAGCCGCCGGACTGAACGTCGCCATACAATTCCTGATACTTGGTCTCAAATTCCGGTTCCAGCGACTTGAAGAACAGGCTGTTGTCCAGAACCGATTGCGGATCAGAGATACCGAGGTCTACGAGCTTCTGAGAATCTGCTGCTGCATAGGCCGCCAGGTTGGTCGACCCGTAGCCATAGTTTTCCATCAGCCAGGCGCCGGACTCCGCGGAAGTCCAGGCATCAATGAGGTCGTAGGCTGCATCCTCGTTCTGAACGTCCTTGTGCATCACGAAGCCGGCGATCCAGGTGAACATCCGTTCTTTCGGGATCATCATTGCCACATCGATACCTTGGCTTTTCAGATTTACAAGGGATGCGTTCCAGGCATAGGCCGCAACCACTTCGCCGGACGCAATTGCTTGCTCGAGCTGGGTGGAATCTGACCAGTACATACGCAGCATGTCCCGCTGGCGCGATGCCAGGGCTTTGACTTCTGCAAGCTGCTCATCATTGAGCGTGTAGATGTTATCATAGCCAAGAACCAGGGCCGCGCATTGCACAACGGCTGCCGCTGTGTCGTAGTTCGACAGTCGGCCCGAGTATTCCTCATCATAAAGAATGCCCCAGGTCGGGTCGGACTGATATTTTTCATCGACCAGATCGCGGCGATAGATAACAGAGCTGTTACCATACTCACTGGGGATCATGTACTGCTCACCGTCATAGACAACTGAATCGTCGGTGCGCACGCTTTCGATGATGCTGTCCCAGTTCTGCAGCCGCGAAGTGTCGATGGGACGAAGCAGGCCGGCATCCTTGAAACGCCGTACATTGTAGTTGCCCGGATGAATCAGGTCAGGGGCCCAACCGGTCTTCATCTTGGTGAAGGATTCTTCCTCCGTCGCAATATGGCTGACTTCCGGCATGCCGCCGTATTTGTCGATATAGGGGCGCAGCAGGTCCTCAGCATCATAGCCAGACCAGGTATGATAGTGCACCTCACCAGCCGCCCTGGCGGGCTTGGTCAAAACCGGCACCGCCGTATAGGCGACACCCAGAGCTGCCAGCGATTTCAGGATTTCGCGTCGGTTGAGGGGCATCGAGTTTTTATTGAACATAGGAATTCTCCCTTTCTTTTTTACTTCAGTACAAACACTGCCGGTAACCCCGGCCATTATTGATCCAGTTTAGCCGTTCAGTTGTTGCATGACGATCGCACCGGCCCGTTCAACATGGCGGATGCAAGCCTGCTTCAACGCACCAGCGTTCCGTTCTTCCGCCGCTCTCACAATTTCGTCGATATCGTTCATCATCCCGCTACGCCGTTCGGCGTCGTTCAAGCCGACGCGGCGAAACATGGAGATTCTGGTGTTGAGGGAACGGATAAATTGGGCGCAAACTTTGCTCTGCGATCCGTCAAGAAGGACCTCATAAAAGCGCTCTATGATTTCAATCAGCGTTGCTTCGGAATGATCCCGGGCCACCGCGTCTGCCATTTCTTCCGCGGTTTTGCGCAGGTTCCGAATATGCTCATCTGTTGCGTGTCGAGCGAAGAGCTCTCCAGCCAAACCTTCCAGAGAGCTCCGGACCTGATAAAGCTCTTTTGCATCCTCTATGCTCAAGGACACAACCACCGGCCCGCGGTGAGCGACGGTTTCGATCAGGTGTTCTGATTCCAGATGGCGGAGCGCTTCGCGCACAGAGGTCCGGCTGACCCCTAACATCTCACAAAGCTCCCGCTCTTTCAGGTGCTTTCCCGGCGGCAACCTGTGATCGATGATTGCCTGTCGAATGACGTCCGCCGCCCGCTCCCGCAGCGTCAATGACTTCCGTTCGACCCGCATTGAATGATCGCGGCCGGCAACAGGTCCTGTGCTGTCAGTGTCGGGTTTCAGCATTCGCCATCCTTGCTGCTTACAACCAGCAGCATATCAACTCTTTTTTGTATGACAAACATATCATATGATAATGGACAACGGCAATCGACGACACCTTAACGCACGGGCCAGTGGGCGAGTGACAGACACACCAGCACCAAGACAGATATCAGGCCCGCTTGCGGCCTACTGGCATCGCAGCCCACAATTGCGCGGCTACGCCCTGTTGTCCCCGTCTTTGATCCTCATGGCTGTGGCGCTCGTTACGCCCTTCGTGATGCTCGCCGGTCAGAGTTTCGTTGTTGAGCTGGATGGCGATGCATGGGAATTCGGCTTTTCAAACTACATGCAGGTTTATGAAAAAAAGCAGTACCTGTGGGTGCTGGCGCGCTCCGTGGGCATTTCCTCCCTCGTCGCAATCACCACCGTGTTGCTCGCCTATCCGGCGGCCTATTTCATTGCCTTTCACGTCGAGAAGAACAAAACCTTCTGGCTCATCCTCATCACCCTGCCATTCTGGACAAGTTACCTGCTGCGCGTGTTTTCCTGGAAGCTGATCCTGGGCTACAATGGCGCCATCAACTCAGCGCTTGCCTGGCTCGGGCTCACAAACCAGCCGCTCGAATTTCTGCTCTACAACAGATTTGCC
>JAJFHB010000615.1 GCA_021775795.1 Hyphomicrobiales bacterium
CAGCTGGCAGGTAGCCGACCGGATACGCAAGTTGATGGTCGCCTATGAACCATATCAGGAAAGGCTTGCCCACAACGGACAGGTTCTTGAAGTCCGCTCCGATGCTATGCCGGACGGCGGACTGGTGGTTACTTTTGCGGACATAACCGAAAGGGTCCTGGCGGCAGAAGCGCTGCAGGACGTCAATGAATCGCTTGAGCAGCGTGTCAGCGAGCGCACGAATGAGCTTGTGGAGGTCAACCATGAGCTGGAACGCGCCAAAGCTTTGGCCGAGGCTGCAAACATTGACAAGACACGCTTTCTTGCTGCCGCGAGCCACGACATTTTACAGCCGCTGAATGCAGCACGTCTTTACACCACAAGCCTTGTTGACCGCAGCAACGACCAGACCGAACGTAATCTTATCGGCAGTGTGGACTCCTCACTTGAGGCTGTGGAAGACATCCTTGTCACGCTCCTTGATATTTCCCGCCTTGATGCGGGCGCCATGAAGCCGGAGGTCTCTGTCTTCCGGCTCGACGAACTTCTGCTTGCGCTGGTGAACGAGTTTGAGCCGGTTGCTCAGGAAAAGAATCTGGAGTTCAAGGTCGTGCCCTCACGACTGGTTGTGCGCTCAGACCGGCGGTTGCTCCGCCGTGTGCTGCAGAACCTGATATCAAATGCCATCAAGTATACGGACAGCGGCAGGGTTCTCATGGGCTGCCGGCGCCGCGGTGCCACGGTGTCCGTGCAGGTGCATGACACGGGATGCGGTATTGCCAGCCGCGACCAACGGCTCATCTTCCGCGAGTTCAAGCGCCTGAGGGAGGGCGAAAGCAAGGGACCGGGCCTTGGGCTTGGGTTATCGATTGTGGAACGTATCTGCAATGTCCTGGAGCACTCGATCTCCGTGACATCGACACCTGAGGCCGGCTCTTCCTTTTCCATCAGCTTACCCGTGGCGGAGTTGCAGGCGGAGTTGCAAACAACAGCGGTTCCATCCGTGCCGCTTAGTGCCAATCTCGAAGGGCTTTGTGTTCTGTGTGTCGACAATGAGCGAAAAATTCTCGACGGCATGAGTGCACTCCTGGGCGGCTGGGGGTGCAATGTTCTTGTGGCGGGCAACCTGTCGGAGGCTCAGGCAGCGGCAAATACGGATGGCGTGCGCGTCGACATGATCGTTGCGGATTATCATCTCGATGGCGAAGACGGCTTGTCCTTGATTGAACAATTGCGGCGCGAACTCGGCTGGGCACTGCCCGCTGCCCTGGTTACCGCCGACCACGATCATGCGTTGCGTGACCGAACACGCGAAATGGGCGTGAGCTACATGAACAAGCCGGTGAAACCTGCCGCCTTGCGTGCGGTCATGTCTCAGGCGCGTCTGAGGGCGGAAGCGGCGGAATAGGCCCGCTGAAATCCTGGCCGAACTCAAATCCTATCAGCGAGAAACGCTCTAACCGCCCGCATCGTCCGAGGCCTGCCACAGATCACCATCGATCCTGTTTGCAAGAATGACGGCCTGGGTTCGGCTGTCTACATCAAGTTTTTGAAGTATGGCAGACACGTGTGCCTTGACCGTGGCCTCGGAAACACTCAGCTCATAAGCGATCTGTTTGTTCAAGAGCCCCTGGCTCAACATCATGAGCACTCGAACCTGCTGCGGGGTCAGTGTCGAAAGTTTCGCTGCAAGCTGCGAATTCTCACTGTCCTGAGCGCCGCTAATGTCGATATCGGGCGGCACCCAGATGGATCCCTCCAGCACTTCCAATACGGCAGTGCGGATGTCATCGACCGCGGCCGATTTAGGAATGAACCCGCTTGCCCCAAAATCCAGAGACGTCCGTATGACATGCGGGTCATCATTCGCAGAAACAATAACGACCGGCACCGATCCATACTGCGCGCGCAAATACATGAGACCTGAGAAACCCTGAACTCCCGGCATTTTCAGGTCGAGGAGGACGAGATCATATTTGTCATCGACCTCAAGAATGCCCACTGCTTCATCCAGCGAGCCGGCTTCTTCAACTGACAGATTATCAAGCGTGCCTTCGAGCGCCTGTTTCAGCGCATCACGAAAAAGCGGATGATCATCCGCTATGACTATTCGATAACTGGCCATGTCGGTACCGATTGCTCACCCCTTGCAGCGATGTCGGGCCGCGTCTGTGCCGGCGCCACCCAGTACAAGTACCCCTTCAGCAAACGCTGAACATGCACGAGACGACAACAAACTATACCCAATGTCTGAGATAATAGCCATTTCAGGAAAGTTTATTTGAAACGTCCCTCGGGAACCGCTGGACACACCAAAGTGGCGACCAGAGCGCTTCACGGTCAGATGGAAACGCATTAGCGCTCAATGAATGCCAGGTCGATGGCCCGGAAGACGGGCTTCAACAGATAGCGCACCAGAGATTTTGAGCCGGTTACAATCTCGGCGTTGACGACCATTCCCGGCAAGACCTGATGCTGCATGTCGCCAGAGCCCACGTAGTTGGTCGCCAGTTCGATGACCGCACGATAGTAGGGATCACCTTCTTCATTCTGAAATGTGCTGGCGGAGATGTGACGGACAATGCCTGAAAGCGAGCCGAAGCGGGCTGCATCAAATGTCGTCACCTTCACATCCGCATTATGGCCGATTTCGACATGGCCAATATCTGTGGGGTCAATGCGCACTTCTGCCACCAGTTCCTGGTCCATTGGCACGACCTGGGCCACAATCTCGCCGGGTCGAATGACCTGGCCAATGGCCGTTGGCACCAGTTCCTGAACAACTCCGCGGACCGGCGCAATCACCAGCAGGCGGGAAACGCGATCTTCCTGCTTAATGACACTTTGATCGAGTTCGGCAAGTTCGGCGGCCGCGACAGCCCGCTCTTCGGTAAGCGTATTTCGAAAATCCGTTTCGACCTCAAGCAGGTTAATCCGAGCTTCGTTGAGGCTCTCCTGGGCACTTTGCAACTCACCCCGAACCTCGATCGTGTCCGCGTTGGTGCGCTCGTAAGTGCGCTGGGAATCCAGGTAGACCGATCTGGAGACATACTGCTCTTCGAGGAGTTGCGCACGGATCTCCACCTGCTCACGGTCGATGCGTAACTGCGCCTCCAGGCTCTCCAACCGGGCGTGAAAGGCCTGCACTTCTGCAAAACGTTGCTCGACGCGCGAAATGAGGCTGTCTTTTTGCTGGTTGAGTTGCACAAGGGAGGATTGGTAGAGATCCATCTGATGCTGCACCAGTTCGGGGAACTCTGGGATCAACTCATCGAATTGCGGTTGTCTCCCTTCCAGACTGGCGCTCTGACGCTCAACCTGGAGCATGAGCGCCGCTACCCGGACCCGAACCTGGGCGAGATCACTACCTGCTGCTGCCGGCTGCAGGCGCACGAGAGGCGCGCCGGCCTCAACCACCTGCCCCTCTTCAACCAGAATTTCGGAAACAATGCCGCCTTCAAGATGCTGAAGCACCTGAACAGAACCAACAGGCTGCAGCTGGCCCGAAGCGATGGCAAGCTCGCGGATTTCGGTAATGGATGCCCAGATCACAAGAGCCGCTATCAAGCCGCTCGAGACGTATAACAAACGCGAGATCATGCCCGGAACACGCCCTTCCTCAAGCATGAACGGCAGCGATAATCGCCGCGGCAGATTCTCTGAGCGCTTACTCTGCGTCACCCTGATACTCACAAACCCGACTAACCTAAACCCAGTTAATTTGTACACAAACGATTAGCTCAATCGTTTCAAATTAAATCTGATGCTACTCAATGATGTTTAAAGCATCACTAATGTGGGAATTGCGGCAATTTGGGCACAAGGCTTGATCAGCGGGTCGTCACGCGGCATCCAGGATGAGCGGCAGCACCTGATCTGGAGCAGCATCATGGATGATCTGCCCCTGCTCCACATACAACACCCTGTCGGCAAGTTTCATGTGACTGGGGCGGTGGGTCACCATGATTATAGTCGCCTGGCCCCGCAGAGATTCCAACTTTTGGAGGAGGCCGGCCTCGCCTTCTCTGTCGAGGTTATTGGCGGGTTCATCAAGCAGTATGATTTGTGCCTGCTTGACGAAGGCGCGGGCCAGCATTAGCCGTTGTTTCAGGCCGTCTGGCATTTGCCGCTGAAATTCCGTGTTCAAGCGGGTTGCACGACCTTCTGGCAGCGCATCGGCATAATCGTCGACGCGGGCGTCACGGCAGGCCTGCTCAATTTCCTGGTCCGTGGCTGTGGGATGAGCAAGCCTGATATTCTGATCGACCGTGCCATGAAAGAAGGTCATTTTCTGAGGCACAACTGCAATCGCGTTACGCAACTCGCTCACATCGATTTGGCGCGAATCCAGACCATCGATCTGCACCGTCCCGGCCTGGGGCTGGTAGAGCCCTGATAAGATTTTCAGGATGGTGGACTTGCCGGCGCCACTTGGACCGGTAATAGCGATGAACTGGCCCGGCTTGACGTCCACGCTAACGCCCATCAAGGCGGGCTCGGAACGAGGTGTATAGCGAAAACCAACACGTGCCATGGTGATGGCGCCGCTGAACGAACGATAGAACGATGGAAGCTGGCCGGGATTGCGCTCAAGGCGTAGGCGCATCAAGGCGTTAATCTGCTGAAATGTCTGCACAACCTGACTCAATCGGTTGAGCGTGAGAAAGGCAGAGTTCAAAGGAGACAACACCCGCCAGATAAGTGCCATTACGGCGATAAGAGCACCAACCGTCAACTCTCCCTGCATGACCAGCAAGGTTCCGATCCAGACAGTTGCGACGCCCGCCGCCATGACAAATGCCTGAGACAATGTCTGGATCACGAGATTGAGTTGCTGCGAGCGGAACTGGCGCGTGATCGATGTGTTGAGCATCTGCCGGTAACGATGGTGCCAGACCTGCTCACAATTGTTGTCGCGCAAGGCACGATGCTTCGACAACAACTCGATGAGGAAATTCTGCTGCTTCGAACGCGCCTCGCCTGTGGTGCTCACGTGTACTTTTGTGAGCGGCACCGTCACCACAGCCATTATCGCATAGAGAACGATGAGCGCGATGGCGACCCAGGCGACAGGGCCGCCGATGAATATGATGGCGACCAGAAAGATGATTATGAAAGGGATATCAAGCGCCGTTGAGGCAATGGATCCGGTGAAAATATCCCTTATGCCTTCAAACTGCTTGATGCGGGTAATCTGTGAACCGATCGGCGCCCGCTCTGTCATGTTGATAGGCAGATGTAACAACTGCTGAAAGGCGACAGCGCCAATAAGCGCCTCACATCTCGCGCCAAAGAACGCCATGGCGCGGGCGCGCACCATGCGCAAAGCCAAATCAGCCAAAACAATAATGCAGATGCCGAACAGGAAGTAATAAAGCGATTCATGTGATCGCGTGCCGATGACCTTGTCGTAGACATTCATCGTGTAAATCGGGACAGCCAGGGCAAATAAGTTGATCAGAAATGAAATGGCCAGCAACTGCCACAGCAGCGTCCTGAACTTGCGAACCAGGATTGACATCCAGCCGTGTTTCTGGATTTTCGCCTGATCCTCTTCAACAGCTGCCTCATTGATGAGATAGGCCGTACCTTTCGTATCATCAGCTGTGACGACGGTTTCGGCCCGGCCAATGGATCTGTAGGCGTGAAGATCATTGTCCTCACGGTCCAGCAGCACCAGGATTTCACCCTCACTCGTCTCAAAAAGACAAGGCAGGACGGCTTCACTGATGGCTGACAGAGTGAGTGACCGCGGATGCGTTTCAAAATTCAATCGCGCCA
>JAJFHB010000616.1 GCA_021775795.1 Hyphomicrobiales bacterium
GATCAGCGCCGGCGCCTGGGATCCCTGTCACATCTTCACGAAGGAACCAATTCGCTCACTTGCTGATCTGAACGGCAAGAAGGTGTTCGGTGTGCCGACGGCGGGGCGCTTTCTTTCACGCTACGGCCTCATTCCGGTGACGGTGCCCTGGGAAGATGTTGAAGTATCTATCCAGACCGGCGATCTGGATGGCGTCGCCTGGTGTGGCTTCACGGAAGCCTATGAAGTGGGCTGGGCAGATGTTTGCAATTATGCGCTTTTGAACAACGTTACCGGCGCCTGGTGTGGTTCATATTTTGCCAACTCCGAAAGCTGGGCGAAAGTTCCGCCGCATCTTCAGGAGCTGTTCAAGATCACCATCGACCAATCTCACTACTACCGTCAGGTCTGGTATTGGGGTGGCGAAGCTGATCTGCGCGTCAATGGCGACAAGATGGAATTGACCACGATCCCGGCAAACGAGTGGGATCAGGTGGTTTCGGATGCCGATGAGTTCTGGGAAGAACTGGCATCCGAGTCAGAGCGTGCCGCCCGGGTGGTCCAGATCTTCAAGGACTACAAAGGCGTCATGGAAAAAGCGGGTGTACCTTACCGCTACAGTTGATCACAACAAGATTGAGCAGGGTGGGCCTTCGGGCCCACCTTGTGTATTTCAGGACCCAGGACAGCGGCAGATAACATGGCAGGTAAACTCAGTTTAGACGAGCTGAAGGGGCTGGTTTCAGCCGGCGAAATTGACACGGTTCTGGCGGTCCTGACCGACATGCAAGGCCGTTTGATGGGTAAGAGGTTTCAGGCGGAATTCTTCGTCGAAGGGGCTTTTGAAGAAACCCATTCATGTAACTATCTTCTGGCCACAGACCAGGAAATGGAGACAGTTGAGGGCTACAAGTCGACCTCGTGGGAAGCGGGGTATGGCGACTACACCATGAAGCCCGACCTTTCGACCTTGCGCCGAATTCCCTGGCTGGCGGGCACAGCTCTTGTTCTTTGCGATGTGCTTGATCATCACACACATGCAGAAGTACCGCATTCACCGCGCGCTGTCTTGAAGCGGCAGATCGCGCGGCTGGAAGCGATGGGACTGCGCCCGATGATGGCATCGGAGCTTGAGTTCTATCTGTTTCGCAACAGTTTTGAAGAAATCGCCGGCGGTGCACGGCCCGAACCGATCAGTGCGTATAACGAGGACTACCACATCTTCCAGACGACCAAGGAAGAGGATGTCATGCGCGCCGTGCGCAACGGGCTTAACGGTGCCGATGTTCCGGTTGAGAATTCCAAGGGTGAGGCAGATTGCGGTCAGGAAGAAATCAATGTCCGCTATGCAGATGCCCTGACCATGGCTGATCGCCATTCCATCATCAAAAACGGTGTCAAGGAGATCGCCTGGAGCAAAGGCAGAGCGGTGAGTTTCATGGCCAAATGGTCTTATGACCACGCGGGCAGTTCGAGCCACGTTCATCAATCGCTGGTCGGCCTCGATGGCACCCCGGTGTTTGTTGACGCGGATGCTGACCATGGCATGTCGGAGATGATGCAGCATTACCTTGGCGGTCTTTTGAGCCATGCTGACGAAATCACCTATTTTCTGGCACCCTACATCAATTCCTACAAGCGCTTCATGGTGGGGACATTTGCACCGACCAAGGCGGTCTGGTCCATGGACAACCGCACCGCCGGTTACCGGGTGGTCGGGGCAGGCACCAAGGCAATACGGGTTGAGTGTCGTGTTGGCGGCGCTGATCTGAACCCTTACCTTGCCATGGCAGCCCTGCTTGCCGCGGGCATGGATGGAATTGAAAACAAGCGCACCCTCGAGCCGGAATTTACCGGAGATGCCTACGGCGGCGATGGCCGCGTGATCCCCAACACGCTGCGCTCAGCTACGGAACTGCTCGATGGCTCTGCCATGTTGCGCGCCGCAATGGGGGATGACGTGATCGATCACTACGTCCATGCCGCCCGCTGGGAACAGTTTGAGACCGACCGGCGGGTAACGGACTGGGATCTGCGCCGCGGATTCGAAAGGGCCTGAGGCATGTCCGTCACGGTGAAACTGTCTCGCCGGTCGATTGCCTCCCGTTCATCGGTAATTACAATCTTAGACGTCCAAGTTCATACCATTTCAGGATAGTGCAATGATCAGTTTTGATTTTTCCAATCGGGTTGCGGTTGTCACCGGTGCCGGCGGCGGCATGGGTGGTGAGATTGCCGCCAGGCTTCTCGCAAGCGGCGGTTCGGTCGTGATGATTGATGTGAAACCAGAGCCGGACAATCTGCCGGGCACGCCGGAACAGCGCCTCTACGCCCAGGGCGATGTTACTGATGCGGCGTTTGTGACTGCTGCCATCAATGAGGGGGCGGAACGCTTTGGACGTATCGACCATCTGGCGAATGTGGCAGGTGTGCTCTGGTTCGGACGTGATGTTTCCCTGCTCGACATCGACCTTGACGTCTGGGACAAGGTTTTCGACATCACCTTGAAATCGATGGTACTTACGGCCCGTGCAGCGGTTCCCCACATGAAGGCCGGCGGTGGCGGTTCGATGGTGCATTTCTCGACCATTCAGTGCCTGCGCGGCGACCCGGCCCCTCAGGACGCCTATTCCACTGCAAAGGCGGGTGTCGGTGCCCTGTCGCGTTCACTTGCCATGCAGCTTGCTGCCGATGGTATCCGCTCCAATGCGCTTTATCCGGGCCCGGTTCTCTCGCCCATGCAGGAACGCTGGGACTCGGATGAAAAATTGTCTGGGGTTGCCTCCTACGTTCCCCTTGGCCGTGTGGGCATGCCTGAGGATCTCGCCAAAGCTGCCCTGTTCCTGCTGTCCGATGGGGCTTCGTTCATCACCGGGACCGATCTGGTCGTCGATGGTGGCGTGCTTCTGCACTAGAAGTTGTCAGCTGTGGGTTTTGGCGCGCATCCAGTCGACGGAACGGCGCACAAGTTCCTCAAGCACGGTCAGATCCACATCGTCGAGTTTGTTGATGTAGAGGCATGAGCGGCCAGTCTTGTGTTTTCCAAGCCTGTCCAGCAGGTCCTGATACTCCGAAAATCCCGGCATGATGTGAACCGAGAGCGCCTGCTTGCGCGGCGCTACGCCGGTGAGGAAGAAATCTCCCTCGTGGCCGCTTTCATATTTGTAGTGATAGCGCCCGAAGCCGATGATGCTGGCGCCCCACATGCGGGGTGGCTCACCGGTTACCCGCGCCATCATGTCCGAAACCGTGCGAGCGTCTTCCCGACGGCGGATATTCTCAACACCATCGAGGAAAGCACCGACATCGGCGTCATTTTCCTGTGTCTTAAGGGTAGCCATGGCTTGGGCACTCCTCTCATCCATCGGCACAACGGCGGGTCCTTAGCGCAGGAATAAAAGCTGTTTGGTCGCCTGTATACAACCATATATTGTACAAATGAATTATTCTTTATATAGTAATGTGCATTGGAGGTGAAGCAATGCGTTTCGTGATGATTTCGATGCTTGTGGTTTTGTTTGCCTCCCCGTGCGCGGCTGAGCCCCTTACTCCGGTTCAGCAACTCACGCTGGACCAGACCCGCGATCGATTTGCAGCGGCGATGCAGGAACGCGATTACGGAATACTGGTCGAGGTTATTCCGCCCAAGCTTGTTAACCACATCGCTGCCTCCGCGGGTGTTACAGAAGCGGAACTTCATGTGGCCCTCACCCAGGTGCTGGTGCAAACCATGAATGATGTGACATTCACGAAAATGGATATGGTGACGGAGGGGCTGGAGGCCAGCTCTCTCGAGCACGATGGTGAAGCATATGTCTGGGGTTTTGCGCCGACCTATATCGAGATGATCTATGCAGGTCAGAACTTCGAGGTGGACGAGTATACACTTGTCCTGCTGGAAGCGGGGGTCTGGTATCTTATCCGTACGAGTGAAGCGGAAAAAATCGCGATGCTGCGTAGCATTTATCCGTTCTTCAATGACGTTGTTTTTCCCTGAAGGAAATTTCGCAACCTCGCACAAATGAGCCGCGCTTTGGTGGCTGTAGATTGCCGATGGAGTTGCATTTCAACTGCGCGATAGCTGAGACACAAACCCGAGAATACGCTCAGCGATAATCGGTTGCAGAGACAAGGGGTGATTGTGGCCCGCGCCTTTCAGAACCGAGAGCCGCGCATCCGGTAACAGGGCTGCAAGCTCTTCGCCGTGCTCCGATGAGAAGATCGGATCCTCATCTGCATGCAGGACCAGTGCCGGGCATTTGATGTCACCGAGCCTGTCGAACACCGGGGCGATGGCAAACCTCGATAGGATCATTCGCGCGGTTCCCTGAGGGTAGTGAATTCTGTCGACGGATGTTTCAGCGCTCTCTCTGGCCTCTTGCCCGTCCATAGCGTGAATTGAGCCGTTCGCGGCAAGGCGAAGGCCCATCATCGCAGCAATTTTTTCTTCTCTGGTCGGGTAATCTTTGGCTGCACCGATCATGGCGGCATCCACTGCTGGTGTGCGTGGCGGTAAGTCAGGATTGTATGAGCTGCCCTGGAGGCAAATCAAAGCGGTGACGATATCAGGGGCACTGAGGGTCAAAAGCTGGGCCAGAAAGGCGCCGAACGAATATCCGACCACATGAGCGGATTTTATGCCCAGGTGCTCCAGCAGCAACCTTGCGTCTTCCGCCGTGTCGGCAGCAGTATAGGGTGCCGGCGGCAAGGATCCGCTTTCCAGAATCTGTTTGGCTCCAGCCAGATCCGGCCAGCCGGCCTCCTCAAACTTCGTCGACAAGCCGGAATCGCGTAACTCAAACAAGACAACGCAATAGCCTGCGCTAACCCATGTTTCATAAAGCCCGGACGGCCAGTCTGTGATGTTGTCGGTAATCCCCAAGATCACGAGGATGACCGGATGTGCCCGATCACCATGTATCTCATATTCGAGGGTTACCCCGTTTGCTAACACGGCCTGTGACATTGTCTGTTCGTACCCGCAATGTTCGTGTTTGAGACTACTTCGGATCACTCTTTTCAAGCTTGTCGAGGATCAGATTGGTCAGTGTGTAATGCATGCTGTCCCAGAAGGGTGAGTAGAACTGACTGTTCACCGCCGGTGAATGCCGCGCCCGCTGCACAGACTCGCATATGAGGTTGTCTTCAATTCTGGCCTGTTTGCCAGCTTTAAGAGATTGCTTTCGGTCCGGTTCAAGTCCCGGCTCCGTGGCGCCATCTTTGTCAAACATGTTCATTACCCGTTGGGTTCCAGATTCGGGCCCATCAGGAAGAAAGAGCGCGATCCTCACGACATTGCCGAGCACGGTCAGAACCCAGTTGGGATAGATGTTTGCGATGGTGTTTATGCGGTTTTCCGAGCCATCCTTGTTGCGCACCGGTGGAAGCGCGCTTTCTCCATAAAAGGAAGCACCAATGGAATTGTCGTAAGCAAGGCCCAGAAAACCTGTCGGATCGTTGATTTCGTCGTAGGTCTTGTTGCCATTTTCATCGACACGGGGACTGTGTGGTGATTTCCGATACATGGCATGTACGAAACTCTCGTGGAAAACATTAACCGCATAGTTCTCGTAAACGGTTTTCCAGTTTGACCTGATCGAGAGTTCGAAAGTATTCGGCGCGCCATTTTCATCAACACCCACTTCAAGCCGGGGCAGGTCCACGTTCTTGACGTGGTCGAACACCGGTTTGTACTGCTCTTCCAAGGGTACCGGTTCCTTGCCCAGATATAGGAAGATGGTGCTGAACTGTTCTTCGCAGGGAACAGAGACCAAATCGCCGTTGAGGGCAGCTATGTCGACAGACTTAGCCTCCTGTGTGCCGTCCCAGAAACCCGCACGCACGAGCTTGCCGTTAAGATCGTAGGTCAGCCCATGGTAGGGCGTTTCAATCTCCTCAACGCCATGCTGGGAGCGAATTGAAACCTCACTGCCATCGTAAGGGCAGACATTGTGGAAGGCGCGAAGAACGCCGTCTTTGTTTCGAACCAGAATGACGGGAAAGCCAATTGCATCAACCACCACAATGTCGCCTGCCGAGGGAACATCGAACGAAAATCCAACCGCAAGCCAGCTTTCACTCAGTGCATGTTCGACTTCCAACTGGTAGAAATCCTGATCCACAAACGCCCGCCTGGGAAAGGTGCGTGCTTCCTGGATTGGAGCCCTGATTGCGGCTCTTTCCTCGGCTGTAAGAAGATCTTGCAGAGTTTTCATATGCTCGTGCCTTTCCCTGTTTGTCTTCTGACCTGCTTCCCGATCGCTCCAGTGGCAACCCGACAAGTGGGGGGGAAAGACCAGAATGTCAGTGTTGACCATTTCGACTAAACAGTCTCTGGTCAAAAATAGGCCAATAGCCTATAAATTAAGAGAATACAACTTTCCTTTGCCCCAACTCGGACCATTCAGGGCCCAATGACCAGATGAAACCTGACACAACAGAAGTTGGAGACAGCTTTGAATTTGGCGTCCTCGCCAGGAATGGTGCAACTGCAAAAGGTGCTGCGCGGGTTGAGGAAATTCTCAAGACAGCTACGGACGTGCTTGTCCGGAACGGACATGCGGGACTCACCCTGGAAAGCGTCGCCAGGCTTGTAGGCATCAAGAAGGGAAACCTGCAGTACTATTTTCCAACCCGGTCTTTGTTGTTGCAGGCGGTCTTTGCGCGACAGATAGAAGAGCATCAAAGGGCCTGGCTGTCGGCTCGCAGTGGAGCAGATCTCAGATCGATTGAGCAATTGAAACGATTGATCGCCTTCGAGATCGAGATGAACCGGGACGAGGTTTTTGTTCTGCAAATGCGCGAGCGCTGGTCGCTGGAAAATCAGGATAACAGTACACGGATCCTGACCAACCGCTGGTATGCCTGGGTCACCAATCAATATGCATCTCTCATAGGTGAGATCCGCACTGACCTTGATGAAGCACAGGCTCATCATCTGGCCATGATGGTCTACTCGATGCTCATCGGCTCAGTGCCCTACTACGACCCGCAGGGGCCGATGCCGAAGCGCGCCCGGAATCTGGGCAGGGAAATGGAGAAAGCCATCCTCCAGCTTGTTCGAAACTTCATTTAGAGCGAAGCCCTTGCCCCTCGGGCCATGCCCTTCAACAGATGTCGTCCTGGAAGCTGGTGACCCCGGCAGGATTCGAACCTGCGACCCTCAGATTAGGAATCTGATGCTCTATCCGACTGAGCTACGGGGCCAGTGCTTTGCGCCTTATAGCGCGCCTGCGCGTCGAGTGGAAGGCGAAGCGTCCAGCTCCTCGCAATGAGGTTGCTACACCCGTTCAGGCAGAATTCATAAAGGTTTCAAACGTTTCAGTTGCTTGTTTCTCAGGCGGCGTGACCCAGATTTGGGGTGTTCGCAACGAGGACACCAACGAGATGAACGACGCAATGCTGAAACCACACACAAGTTGCA
>JAJFHB010000617.1 GCA_021775795.1 Hyphomicrobiales bacterium
ATGCCGGCAACGAGGATATCGCGATTGTGGGCATAGCGGGCACCCCGTGCGGCAACGCCACCTTCTTGTTCATGCTGATCAAGTGCGGCTGAGAACGCCACAAGCGCATGGGTCGGCGGCGTAAAGCGGAACTGTTCCGTCCGTTCCATGTTTTGCCACTGGTCAAACAGATCGAGACTGAGAGAGGGTGAACGGCCTTTGGAGCTTTCAAGCAGGTCACGCCGGCACAATACATAGGCGAAGCCGGGAACTCCCTCGATGCACTTGTTGGCGGACGACACCATGATGTCGATAGCGTTTGCTTCCATGTCGAGCGGCAAGGCGCCAAAGGAACTCATGGCATCAACGAGGACTTTTCGGCCGCGGCGCTTGATGACAGAGCAGATATCGGCGATCGGATTGACGATGCCGGAAGTGGTTTCGCAATGGACGACAAAAACCATGGACAGATCAGTGTCCGCATCAAGGGCCCCGGCAATGTCGTCCGCTGTCACGGCTGCGTTGTCGCCCATGTCCAGAACGCTATAGGGCCGTTTCAGGTAGTCCATGATCCGGGCGGCGCGCTTGCCATAGGCGCCGTTCGTTGCAATGAGGGTTTTGCCGTCATCATCTGCAAAGCTGGCGAGCGCTGCGTCGATTGCATAGGTGCCGCTACCCTGCAGGAGCACGCACTCGTGACCCTCACCGGCACCTGCAAGCAACAGCAATCGGGAGCGGATTGACTTCACCAGAGAGCGAAACTCCATATCGCGCGATCCCCAGTCATCCAGCATTACCTGCTTGGTGGCGTTTGATGTGGTGAGAGGGCCGGGCGTGAGGAGATGGGGAAAAGTTCCCGCTGTCTGCGCTGCCATTGTGGGCTTTGTTGCTTTCATCAACCTCTTCCTTGCGAGCTGGATGATGACATTAATCTGAAATGTTGTTAGTGATGAGTGTGTTATCAGTCAAATCGTTTCAATTGATATGATCTATCAGTTTAACTGATGATATGGTGTGATGGAGAATACATTCATGGGCCTTCAAACAACCTGCCTTGGCGCCTACCCAAAATCTGACTACCTCCCGTTTCGTGACTGGTTTGAGCTCGCAGAAGGCATGACGACGGCGGGTGGTGACGTGACACGTGAATATACGGAAATGGTGTCACAAGCCGATGATGCTGCACTTGAGGCATTGTTCGTGCGGGCCACGAAAGACGCGATCGAAGATCAGGTGTCTGCCGGTATTGATGTGCCGCGCGACGGCGAGCAGCGGCGGGAAAACTACATTCATTATCATTGCCGGCACCTGCAGGGTTTTGATTTTGAGAACCTCACCGCCCGGGTGCTGCGCGATGGCGCTTATGAAACCGAACTGCCAACCATTGCGGATAAAATCGAGCCGCGGGGTGAGCACTTCCTCACCCATGATTTCACGGTTGCTCAGGCTTTCACCGAGCGGCCCGTTAAGATCACGGTGCCGGGGCCGCTCACCATCATGGATACCACGGCGAATACGCACTATGCGGACCCCCGTGAACTGGCCTTCGATCTGGCCGATGCTCTCAACTATGAGATTCGTGCTCTGGCGGCGGCCGGTTGCCGTTACATTCAGGTGGATGAGCCTCTGTTTGCCCGCAAAGTCCCCGAAGCGCTGGGGTTTGGGGTCGAGGCCTTGAACCGGTGCTTTGACGGTGTGCCAGAAGACGTCACCCGTGCGATGCATATGTGTTGTGGATACCCAAACCACGTGGATGATGATGCCTATCACAAGGCTGATCCAAACTGTTATTTTCAGCTGGCGGACGCGGTTGACCGTTCCTGTGTTGATCAGATCTCGATTGAAGATGCACATCGGCACAATGCACCGGAACTGTTTGAAGCTTTTTCCCGTTCCACATTGATCTTTGGCGCTGTGGCGATTGCCCAGAGCCGGGTGGAAACTGTTGAGGAAATAGTAGGGCGTGTTGAAAAGGTGCTGAACCACATTGACCGGGACCGGCTGGTGCTGGCGCCAGACTGTGGTCTTGGGCTGCTTGGCCGGGATCTGGCTCTGGAGAAGCTTCGAAACCTCTGTGCTGCGGCTGCGGCTCTTTAAGCATGAGCACCAGATAAAATGCGGCATGCGCAACTCAGGGCCTTTCACGCAGTGGCGGTGTGTGGCGGGTTTTCGAAGGCGGCGGACCGGCTTGGACTGACGCAGCCGGCCATATCTGATCATGTTCGCCATCTTGAGCACGAGTATGGCGTTCAACTGTTCACCCGTGACGGACGCTCGGTTTCTCTGACAAAGACGGGGCGGGAGCTCTATGCAATTGCCGAGCAGCAGTTTGAGACCGAACTGCAGGCACAGCAGCTGTTGACGGCAGCGAGTTCACTCGAAGTCGGCGAACTGGTGCTGGCGGCTGATGCTGCAATCCATGTGCTGCCGCTGGTGGCGCGATTTCTGCAACGTTATCCGCAGCTGGGATTTGAAATGAAGTCGGGAAATTCGGCAACCGCGCTCGGACTGCTCAACGCCTTCGAGGCGGATTTTGCCGTGGTTGCGGAAGAGCCCATCGGAACCGCCTACAACAAGCGATTGTTGCGCCGCGACCCGATGGTTGCGTTCGTTTCCAAAGCACATGCGCTGGCACACCGAAGGCGCATTCGCTTCAGAGATATCTGTTCTGGACCCT
>JAJFHB010000618.1 GCA_021775795.1 Hyphomicrobiales bacterium
GGCAGACCGTCACGGCGCGCCTCGATCGGGAAAATCCTCACATCCTCCGACACCGCCCCTATTGCCGTCAGTATGGCCTCGCTGGGCGTTTCAAAGTGGATATGACTGTCATGATCAACATGAACGGCAATGCCGCTCGTCGGCGGAAAATTGGCTCCGCTTTGCGCCTGATACCATTCGCCCTGAAAACCGCTGAGGTAGTAGATGCTTTCCGGCGCCATCACAAAAACAAGGTCAAGTTGCCGGCTGGCCATAGCCTCCCGCAGCCGAGCCAGACGGGCCTCAAATTCTGACTTGGGAAACGGCAGCTCCTTGTGTTGAGCTGCCTGCGATAGAGCCTCACCAAAATTGTTCTTCACCTGATTTTCTCCCCTGCTGTCCAATCCCTGGACATCGGCAATGATGATCTCACTCTAATTCTGTCGTGTAAGAATTCAAGACGATGAAAAATGCTCATGCGACAGAGGCTGAGTTTAGAGATATGAGCGAAAGAACAAACAAAGCCGCAACCCAGATTGCAATTCACAATGGACACATTCAAGCCCCCATCTCCACCGCTCGCCGTTGGCACCATCATCATATCCATGGGGTTGCTCGCAATTGGCAACGGCCTGTTGTTCGCCTTTGTGCCGATCAAGCTCGCCGCTGAAGGATTTGAGCCCTGGGTGGCAGGCTCAATCGTCACAGCGCTTGCAGCCGGTGGGTTTGTCGGCTGCCTTATCACCGGAAAGCTTGTTCAGCGTGTCGGGCACGCCCGGGTTTTTGCCATGCTCATCGCGCTGGTCATCCTGTCAATTCTGGCAATTGCCGTGGGCACTATTCCCGTCTTGTGGGTGGCAGCGAGAGCGCTCTATGGGCTCGCTGCTGCCGGCCTGTTCATTGTCACGCAAAGCTGGCTCAATCATGCCTGCGACAACGCCTGGCGCGGCAAGGTTATCGCCATATTTTACATGACCTACGTTGTCTCCATTGGCGTTGGCTCTTTCATCTTGAAGTTCATTTCAATCGATGGTCCCCAGGGACCGATGATCGCCATCTTTTTTGCAGCCCTGGCGATCCTGCCTGTAAGCCTGACGCGGCTCAGCACACCGCCACCGCCGGAAACCGTCGCCGTCGCAATCCGTTCTGTTTGGAAAATTTCACCGGTGGGGTTCGCCGGTCTCTTTGCGGTGGGCGGGTTGACCATGCTGGTCCAGGGCTTTGGGCCCATATATCTGGCATCGGAAAACTACACGAAGGACGAGCTTGCCTGGCTTTTATTTCTCATGCAGTTCGGCATGGTCTTCGTGCAATATCCGCTCGGGGCTCTGTCTGACCGCATTGACCGCAGGTACGTCCTCTTCATGTCTACCGTGATCGTCATCGCAATGGCGGCGGTGACATCGCAAATGTCTGGGGCGCCACTGGCCTGGCTCATTGTGGTGTTTGCGGTTTGGGCCGGGGCGACGGAATCGATATTTTCGGTGGCCAACGCGCACGCAAACGACCGGGCCGACCCACAGTATTACGTGTCTCTTTCGAGCACGCTTCTGGTCGCCTGGTCGATTTCAGGCTTCATTGTTCCCGCCGCAACGGCCTTGCTGACGCCAGTGCTCGGCCCGCGCGCCTTCATGTTCATCGCCATGGGGATCGCGGCCCTTTACGGTCTTTTCGTCCTGTACCGGCTAACCCGCCGCGAAGCAGTTCCCGAGGAAGATCAGGAGCCCTACCAGCAAATCACTGCACAGGCGCCCTACACACCCGAACTGGCCCCGCTACCGGGGCTGGACGAGGACGATCCGCAGGCAACACCTCACCTGGCGCGCGAGGAGTAATACGCAAGGGCAAGTCCGAACACGGATACGGCGGCAATGCACAGGGCAAGAAATGCAATTTCTCCATCTGACATGAGTCTGCTCCATCATTGTTGACGGGTTCAGAATGGATCAGTGCAGAAAATGCAACTTTGATCGAAATCAATTGGGCCCCTGGAATCAGATCAAATTGTTGGTGCAAAAGCCGATGCTTTTTGTCGTTCCATGTGTAAAATCATGGCCATGAGCACAAAAGAACCCGCATTCACGATTGGCATCGAAGAGGAGTATCTCCTCGTCGACAAGGAAACCCGCGACCTGGTCCTCAACGCGCCAGCCGCTTTGATGGAAGAGTGTGAAGCCGAGCTTCACGAGCAGGTAAGCCCTGAGTTTCTGCAGTGTCAGATCGAAGTTGGAACACGTGTGTGTGAGACCGTCGCCGATGCACGCAACGATCTTGGGCATCTACGCAAGACCATTTCAGAGCGGGCCAATGCGTACGGCCTCGCGCCTATTGCTGCATCCACGCATCCGTTCGCGAAATGGCAGGATCAACATCACACCGACAAAGAACGCTATTCGATGCTGGCCAAGGACCTGCAACAGGTTGTGCGGCGCATGCTCATTTGCGGCATGCATGTGCATGTTTGTATCGAAGATGAAGATCTGCGCATCGACCTCTTCAATCAGCTCACATATTTCCTGCCGCATCTGCTGGCCCTGAGCACCTCATCACCATTCTGGCAGACCCGCGACACGGGCCTAAAATCCTACCGTCTCATTGTCTTTGACGGTCTGCCGCGCACGGGCATTCCGCCGGACTTTTCAAGTTTTGGCGAATACGACAGAACAACCAACGTTTTGGTGCGCGCCGGCCTGATCGAGGACACGACGAAAATCTGGTGGGATCTGCGGCCCAGCGCCCGTTTCCCAACACTGGAGATGCGTATCTGCGATGTTTGCACAGAGCTGGATGATGCAATGTGCATCGCCGCCTTGTATCAATGCATGGCGCGTATGCTCTACCGCTTGCGGCGAAGTAACCAGCGCTGGCGCAGTTACGACCGTTTTCTTGTGAATGAGAACCGCTGGCGCGCCCAGCGTTACGGTTACGAGCAGGGCCTGATTGATCTTGGAAAAGGCACGGTTACACCCTTTGCAGAACTGATCGAAGAGCTCATCGAACTGACGGCCCCGGATGCCGAGCATTTCGGCTGTGTGGCAGAAATTGAACACGCACGAACCATTATTGCGCGTGGCACCAGCGCTGACCGCCAGGTGGCTTGCTACAACAAAGCAGTGGCAGAGGGCGCGTCACCGGATGAAGCGATTAAGGCTGTCGTAGATCAATTGATCGAGCAAACCGCACACTGAGTCCGGCTGTCAGCCTTCCAACGCCAGTTGTGCCGCGCAGGCAGCCAGCACGCGTGCACCTGCCGCACAATCCTCAGGGGATGAATATTCGCTGGGATGATGGCTGATCCCTTTTACACAGGGAATGAAAATCATTCCCGACGGGCAAGCCTGTGACACAAACAGGGCGTCATGAAAGGCCCCGGACGGCAGGCGCATTACACCAAGATCAAGGCCTTGCGCCGCGCCTTCAATGAGCCCCACCAGGTGTTCTGGAAACACTCCCGGCTTCGACGCCGATGTCTGTGTAACCGTTGCCGAACACGGTGTTGTGGCAGCCGCAACAATCTTGGCAATCTGTCCTGCCCTCTCCTCCAGCACTGCTTCATCGGGATGCCGGAAATCAATGGTGAAGCTGACTTTTGAGGGAATAGTGTTGGGTGAGTTAGGTTCGATCTCCATGCGCCCTACAGTGAAGCGCACGGTGTCTGTCGGGTCCAGCATGAGCTCATTCAGGGCAACAATTGCGCGAAGCGCTCCTTGTATCGCATCCTTGCGCCCCTCCATTGGACTGGTGCCTGCATGGCCTGCTTCTCCCGTCACCTCGACGCGATACCAGCGTAATCCCTGAATGGACGTCACGGCGGCAATTTGCAATCCGCGCGCCTCCAGCACCGGCCCCTGTTCTATGTGGGGTTCCACGTAAGCATGCGCAGCGCCACCCAGGGTGCGACGGTCAATGTCCGGCGTGGCGTCTATGGTTTCCTCCAGAGCATCACGCATGGTGACACCATCCGCACCAACAACGTCGAGGAAACTATCCAGTGATTTGACGCCGGCCCAACTGATGGAGCCGGTGCAGCCGGCCGCAAAACGACCGCCCTCCTCGTTTGTCCATGCAACGAGTTCCACCGGCCGCTGCGTGCTGATGTTCGCATCATCCATTGCCACAAGTGTTTCAAACGCAGCCAGAACCCCATAGATGCCATCAAAACGCCCGCCAGCCGGCTGGCTGTCCATGTGCGAGCCGATCAACACCGGATCACCATCGCCTCCCCGCCGGATGAAGAGATTGGCGGCTGGATCGACAGCAACCGCATAGCCCCGCTCCCTTGCCCAGGAGATGAGCAGCGCACGGGCCTCCCGGTCCTCCAAAGACAGAGCCTGGCGATTGACGCCGCCATCGTCACGGGCACCGATTTTTGCCATTTCCATAAGGTTCGACCACAACCGGTCTTCCTGAACGGCGCGACCAACCGCGATGGCGTTTTCACAAAGCGTGCTGGACATAATTCTTTGCCTCGCTAGGGTTCACTCAGGAGATCCAAAATACAGGCTGAGGGACCATAAACATGAGCGAACGTCAAACGGTACCTGCCCGCGGCGGCAACGCCGCCTATGTCGCAAAGGGCCAGGGCATAAAGATCATCAACACCCACGGCAGTCAGGTTGTAGATACCTGGGCTTTCAAAGCCAGCCATCTCATCGAATTCATGTCCATGGAGCACACAAGGCCCTGGATCATGGGGTTGGTGCCCAAGGTTGGCGACAATCTTTTGACCAACAAACGGCGGCCAATCCTGACCCTTGTGGAAGACACAACCCCGGGCACGCACGACACGCTTATGGCCGCCTGCGATAATGAACGCTACGGACTGCTGGGTTGCACAAGCTATCACGAGAACTGCACCGATAATCTGACTGCGGCAATGGCAAGACTTGGACTGCGAGAGCCGGAAACGCCTGCGCCCCTGAACCTGTTCATGAACATTCCGTGGACGGTGGAAGGAGACCTGGGTTGGGCTGCACCGACATCGAAGCCGGGAGACTATGTGGTGCTTCGCGCTGAGATGGACTGTGTCGTCGCCATGTCGGCCTGCCCTCAGGACATGCTGCCCATCAACGGTGTCGACCAGGAGCCAACAGAAGCTCATTTTGAAGTTATTGATCTGCAGTAAGACCCAACATAGCTGTTCAGCCGCCCTGCCGGGCGTTGCTGCGTCAGAAAGCGACGGTGTGCCATGGCAAATCTCACCCTCAACAATCTCGGCACACAATGCTCCGCAAGGGGCGCCCGTGAAACGGTAAATGCCATCCGTGAAGGCACTCTGACAGCAAGAGAAGCACTCGAAGACTGCCTGCAGGCAGTGGACACGTTCAATGGTGAGATCAACGCTGTCGTCTCGCTTGATGTGGAGACTGCCCGCGCCTCGGCAGATGAAACAGACGGGCGTCTTGCGGCGGGAATGACGCCGCGTGCACTTGAAGGGCTTCCCATGACCATAAAGGAAGTCTTCGATCTCGAGGGCTTGCCGACTTCATGGGGCGACCCTTCCTTGCACGATAGATATCCTCGCCAAGATTCAGGGGTTGCCCGTGACCTCAAGCAGGCTGGGGCCATCATCTTCGGCAAGACCAACCTGCCCGACCGTATGGCGGATTGGGAAACTGATAATCGTCAGTGGGGCCCGACGCGCAACCCGTGGAACCTTGAGTACAGTGCCGGAGGCTCATCAGGAGGTAGCGCTGCAGCAGTTGCTGCCGGCCTGTCTCCCGTCTGCATTGGATCTGATATGGGCGGGTCCATTCGCATGCCTGCCCACTATTGTGGTGTCTACGGGCTGAAGCCGTCCTGGAACCTGATATCGATGACCGGCCATTCTTTGCAGGATGAACTTCGTGTTCCCGACCTGTGCGTAGCCGGACCTATTGCCCGCAAAACCGAAGACCTGTCGCTCCTGCTTTCTACATTGGCCCAACCCGACCCCCTGGAGCGGGCTGGGTGGCAGGTAAACCTTCCTGCCGCGCGCACCAAGCCTTTGTCAGAACTGCGTATCGGATGCCTGCTCGATCACGCCGACTGCCCTATTGATGCACCATATCTCGACGCGATGGCTCAATTCGTCGAGCAGTTGCGGGCAGCCGGCGTTACCATCGATAAGGAAGCCCTTCCCGATCTGGACTTTGCCCGCGCGACAGAGGTGATGAACCTCCTCGCCCGGTCAGAAACCTCAACAATGCTTGATGACAAAACCTTCGCTTCAACCCTGGAGGATGCCAGAGCGCCCGGACATCGCGGGCAGAATGCCCGCGGTAATGCGCTGCTGCATCGGGACTGGCTGCGCCTGCATGAGGAGCGCATCGGTTACCGGCAGAAATGGTCAGACTTTTTCGAGAAGTATGATGCGTTTCTGTCTCCGGCTGCGGCGAGTTGCGCACCACCGCTGATTTCCGGCATCGATTCTGTTCTTGAACGAACCGTGCTCGTGAACGGCAAGGCCATTGAAATGACGGACCAGCATTTTTGGGCCGCCATCCCCACCCTGCCGTATCTTCCCGCCATCACAGTTCCCATAGGCCTCTCATCAACCGGCCTGCCGGCTGGTATTCAGTTGGTTGGGCCGTCCTTTCAGGACCACTCACTGATCGCCATGGCGGAACAGTTTGCGCAGATTACATAGAGGGTTTGGACGTTCACTGCCGGTGATATCATGGCGCAACCAAGAGCAGATCACGGTCGAACCTCGATAGAATCTCACCGCCATTGTCACCAATGAGCACATTTTCGACCATACGCACGCCAAGTCTTTCCTCGTGAATGAAAATCGGGGGTTCCACTGAAACCATCATTCCCGCCTCAAGAATGTGGGGAGATCCATCGAACATCCACATGGCTTCGTTCCAGGTGGGCGGAAACCCCGGTGCAACACCATAGCCGGTGAGGTGCCATCGGTTGGCGTCAAACCCCGCTTCAGAAATAACCTTCGTCGCAGCAATATGCGGTGCCGTGGCCGGCACGCCGGGTTTGATCGCTGCAATGCAGGCATCGCAGGCGGCGCGAACCACATCATAGACTTGCCTCATACGCGCTGTGGGCTCGCCAAGACAGATCTGCCGGCCAATCGTTGAAGTATATTGGTGAAAGCTCGCTCCATATTCCACATGCATGAAGTCACCGATCGCAAGCAGGCGATCAGTCGGATGCGGGTGGGCAAAGCAGCTCTGCTCCCCTGCCGCGAAATTGATGGCGCTGACGGACGTATGACTGCCATTACGCATGAGCGTTCTGTTGATTTCTGCCGCCACTTCAAGTTCGCTCACGCCTTCGGCGATCGTTTCGACACACGTCTGCATCGCCAGATCGTTGATCGCGGAGGCCTGGCGGATATAGGAAATCTCTGCAGGTGACTTGACGAATTTTACCCCTTCGATGAGATCCGATGCTTCTGCAGCAAGAGCATCACCGAGAACCTCTTTCAACTTCAGGTAATCGTGCACGCCAAGATAATAGTACGGCACCTCAAGACCGATCCTGCAGTTAAGCAACCCCCGATCGCGTGCCAGCCGGGCGAACGCTTCAATAGGGTCTTCTGCAAACCCGCCGTTCCACGGCACAACTTCGTCC
>JAJFHB010000619.1 GCA_021775795.1 Hyphomicrobiales bacterium
GGGTTCGGGCGCATGCGGGCTGACGAACGCTGCATCAGGAAGAACCTGCTGCCATTCCTGAGCGAGGCCGATCAGATCGTTGCCGTCGGCGCCAAAGCCGTGACAAAAGATCACCAGTTGTTTTGCGGGTCCGCCGGAAGCCGGCGGGACGCGGGGTCCCTCAATCATTGTGTACCTTACCTGGTGTGTGGAACTTCTGCTGGGCGATTGATGGTCTCCGATAAGGGGATCGTCAAGTCGGATCTTGCCCGTCCCTTCGGGGGCGTATGTGTCAGCGGGTTTCAGTTCAGGCGGGAGGCAGGTTTTTCACGACACGGTAGTGCGACCAGAGAATGCGGGCGGCAACCGCTCTCCAGGGACGCCAGGGTTCCGCCATTTCGTTCATGCCCTTTGTATCCGGCCTGTCAGCCAGGCCAAAGGCTGCCTGAGCAGCGACCTGCAGGGCAATGTCACCGGCAGGCCAGGCGTCAGGCCGCCCGAGACAGGCGAGGAGGTAGACATTTGCAGACCAGGGGCCGATGCCCTTTATCGCCGTAAGAGTGTCATAAACGCTTTCGTCCGAGGCTGTTGGAAAGGCGTCGAGATTGCAAACGCCTGATGTCACCGCCGCAGACAGCGCCCGCACTGTTTTTATCTTCGGCGTGGAAAGGCCGGGAGCACGCAGTTCATCATCACTCAGATTACCGAGATGCTCCGGTGTCATCGGTTGCAATTGTTCCTGCATGCGGCCCCAAATCGCTGCGGCGCTTGCCAGAGATACCTGTTGTTCGGTGATGATACGGAGAAGACCTTCAAATCCACCGGGTGCGCGGCGCAAGGGCGGCATGCCGGACATTTCAACGAACTCAGAAAAGCGGGGCTCAAGTCTGCACAGGGCGTGAGTGCCTGCTTCGATATCTGCTGGCGAGCGAAGTTCGGTGATGAGATCGGCCATTTGCAATGTGCTTTTTGAGAACGGTTGCTGCATGCTTCTCTATCCCTTACCCCATTGTGGGATGGGAGCAAGTGACAGGAACTGGCAGCAGTGCAGCTGGAAATGAATGAAACCGTACCACCGGTAGTGCGGTTTGCACCGAGCCCGAATGGACGCCTGCATCTGGGGCATGCCTACTCGGCGCTCTTTACTCAACAGGTTGCGCGTGATTTGAAGGCAAGGCTGTTGCTGCGCATCGAAGACATTGATCTTGCAAGGTGTCAGCAGCGGTTTGTGGACGGCATATACGATGACCTCGGCTGGATCGGTCTGCACTGGGAGAAACCGGTGCGCCGTCAATCGGAGCACTTCGCGGTTTATGAGGACGCTCTTTCGACCCTGAAGAGACTTGGTGTCGTGTATCCGTGCTTTGCAACACGCAAGGAAATTGCAGAGGCAGTTGCAGGTGATCTGGAGCATCCACGTGACCCTGATGGGGCGCCGCTCTATCCGGGGATCTCGCGTGATCTCGCCTGTGACGAAATTACAGCGCTGCTCGAAAGCGATGTACCGCATGCCTGGCGGCTTGATGTTGAGCGCGCCTGGAATATTGCGGGCGCGGAGTTGAGCTTTGTGGAACTCGGGTCCGGCCCCAGGGGCGAAACCGGCGAGTTGGAGGTGATACCTCAGGTGTGGGGAGACGTTGTCATTGCCCGCAAGGACATCAAGACGAGCTATCACCTGTCGGTTGTTGTTGATGATGCACTTCAGGGCGTGAGCCATGTGACGCGTGGCCAGGATCTGTTCTATGCAACGTACATTCACCGGCTTTTGCAGAAACTGTTGTCGTTGCCGGTGCCGTATTATTTCCATCATCCCCTTGTGCGTGATGATGCTCAGAGAAAGCTCTCGAAGAGTGCCGGCGACCAAAGCCTCGCAGCCCTGCGCAGTGCCGGTGTCAGTGCCGTTGAGGTGAGGAGAATGCTGGGCTTCGTTTGACGGTTAAAGCAAGTGCAGGCCCAGGGCCCAGGCCGCAAAGGAAATGGTCAGGGCGGAAAGGGCAGTGCCAAGCGTGATGGCGGCGGACACCGCGGGCAGGGCGATGCCGTAACGGCTCGCAAACAAGAACACGTTGATGCCGGTCGGCGCAGCAGCAAACAGCACGGCCACCGCCACCCAGATTGGCGGCAGGCCGAAGACAACCGATGACAGAAACCAGACAATGGCAGGGTGCAGAACAAGCTTGCAGGCGAGGATGGTCGCACAGGCTGGAACATCGCCTGTGAAGCCAAAACGATTCAATGCCAATCCCATGGCAAAAAGAGCAGACGGGATGGCGATCCAGGATAGCCAGCTCAAGACCCACTCGATCGGTTCCGCAAGACCAAGGCCTGTTGTTCTGTAAGTCAGCCCGGCGACCAGCCCGATAATAATGGGGTTTGTGATAAGGGCGCGCAGGGCCTGCCACAGGTGTGAGGCAAGCTTGTCGTGGGCTTTCGAACTCGTCCACTCAACGAACAGCGTACCCACCACGGTCATCACCAGCAGATTTACGGACAGGATGATGAAGAGCGGCACTGCCGCCTCTGTTTCACCCAGGAAGCTGAAGACCAGAGGCAGGCCCAACAGGACCGTGTTTGAGTAACCACTGCCGAGCCCGACGACTGAAGCTTCATCGGAGCGCCGCTTGAAGACGCTGCGGACGACAAACACAGCGACCGCACCGCTGATCGCTGCGCCCCCAAAATAGCTCGCCCAAAGAGCCCATGGTGAGGCTGCGGGAGCAGATATAGTTGCCATCGTGCGGAACAACATTGCCGGAATTGCAACTGTGAACACGAAGCGGCTTATCAGTCTTCCGATATGCTCGGATACCAACCCGGTTCGGGCGCTGAAATAGCCGAGCGCGATGATTGCAAAAACCGGGGCAACGACGCCGAGAATGGTGATCATTGCCTGCATGGGGATCAGACAGGTCGCAGAATGGCCACTTGGGCCGGCACCGTCACGCGTTGAATGCGCTTAACAGCAACCATGCTCAAGAGGCGATGATGCAGACGTTCACAGGGTTCTGGATCCGTACCGGTTTCGATCCTGACCTCCAGCAAGCCTGTTTGCGGGTCAAGTGTTGTATCAAACCGGTTCGGCAGAATGTCGAGCTTGGCCATCACATTGGCGATGCGTGAAAGTGAATGCGGGTGAGCTTCTATTTCAATGAAAAGGTTCTGGCGGGTGATCAGCTCAGAACGACAGTGGTGATGCGCCTGTGAAGCCGGCGTCGCGCTCAATGCAGACATAATGGATGTCCCTTTTGAAATTCCGTTTGAGGCAAATTGAGTTGTCCCGGCCGAAGATTTCGACCGGGCCATTAATTCGCCCACTTGGAATTCGGGCCGCATTATGTCGTTTGCGGTTGCTCATCACCCGCCTAAATAACGCCAAGACATGCATTTGGTCAATTGTTGGTGCGGGAAACCGTGGAGAACGGTTACCATTTTGGCACTTTGCACAACTCAGCCCTTGGCGGGAATCGGTCGCAGGCCTATTCTAAATGAGGGCTGTAGAAACTTTGTTGTGGGCGACTAGGTATTATGGACATCATCGGGAACGAGACTGGCGGCGAAGGTCAAGCTGATCGCCGCAAGCTTGCTGTGTCCCTCAATCAGCTGGAAGACTATCTAACCGAGCTGAAGGAAGGGCGCGCAACGGCTGAACGTGCGCTTGAGGTGCAGTCAAATTTCGTGAACACCGTTGCTCATGAAGTGCGCACACAACTGGGCTCTGTGTTTGCATTTGCCGATCTGCTTTTGGGAACCGAACTCGACGAGAAGCAGCGTGAGTACGGCCAGCAAGTAAAGCGAAGCGCCAATGATCTTCTCGGCCTTCTCAACGACGTCCTCGATCATGCTAAGCTTTCCGAAGGCGAGCTGGAGATTTCTGACGAAACATTTTCTCTGCAGAAGCTAATCGAGGATTTTGGTAAAAACCTTGAAGCACGCTGCGAAGTTAAGGGCCTGCAGGCTGCCGTTCTGTTGCGCGGAAAGCTGCCACCGATGGTATCTGGAGATGCTGTGCGTATCGGGCAGATCCTGATGAACCTGGCTGATAACGCGATCAAGTTTACCAGCGAGGGCAAAGTCTCCCTTCATGTCGAACGTCTGGCGTCTGAGGAAGAAGAAGTGCGGGTGCGGTTTTCCATTCGCGACACCGGTGTTGGATTTGCAGAAGATATGCGCGAGCGCCTTTTTGGCGCTTATGAACAGGCGACGGAAGGTAACCGCGAGGGTACCGGCCTTGGTCTTTCGATTGCAAAACAACTGGTGCAGTTGATGGGCGGCAAGATTGGCTGCGACTCAGTTCAAGGTGAAGGCAGCATTTTCTGGTTCACCACACGACTTGGACGCGCCGCTGCCGTGGCTCAGGATGATGATGATCTGTTTGATGCGAACCCGGCATCGGCAGAACATGTCCAGGCTGGAAAAGATGTCCCCTTGTCACCACCAAGGCGCAAAGACAGAAGTTCAGACCGTGCGCACGTGCTGGTGGTTGAGGATAACCGGGTAAACCAGATGCTGGTGACCACCTACCTCACCAAGTTCGGCTACACATTTGCAGTTACTGATAATGGCTATGCCGCTGTTGAGGCGGTGAAACAGCAGAGCTTTGATCTTGTTTTGATGGACGTGCATCTGCCGGAACTTGACGGGTTGGATGCAACGCGTGCGATACGCAAGCTTGGCGGGGATGCTGCTACAGTTCCGATTATTGCAATCACGGCCAATGCCCTTCATGCCCGCCGCGAAACCTATATTGCAGCGGGAATGGATGCTTGCCTCACCAAGCCGATCGACGCCATGCAATTGCTCAATACAATCACCGAGCATCTGAAGCGCGAAGAGGCACGACCGGCATCTGTCCGCCGTCTGGCGGACAATGATGACGATGATCTTTTCGACGACACGCTAGCCTTGATCTGATCCAGGCGGTGCTTTGTAGCGCCTCTAGAGCGTTCCCATACAATCGTGAAACGCTCTAGTGTTTGGGGGCTGGGATATGCCCCCATGCGGCAAGACCCGAAAGCGCATCACTGATGCCTTTCGTCAGGCTGCCTGATGTGAAGCAGTGATCGGAGTAATCTTACGTGCAGGTGCCATGGCAGCACCGATGCCTGTAAACTCAATTTCGAAGAATAATGCTCTCAAAAGCAGGAAGCATCCTGGCGTTCAGGAAGGCAGGAGGTGATCCAGCCTAGTCGACGGACTTGTTTTGCTGCGTGCCGCCGACAAGTGACTCTGCATGGCTGGCATCGTCAATAAATGCTGTCGTCAGATCGCGAGCCAGGGTGTCGCGCATCTGTTTGGGCGGGGTTTTCATGTAATAGGCTGAGACAGCTTCCAGAGGTCCACCCAGTCCACGGTCAAGCCCCAGCTTTGCGCAGCGGATGGCATCAATGACGACCCCGGCACTATTGGGTGAATCTTCCACAGACAATCGAAGCTCGAGCTCTACTGGAACATTTCCAAAGCCTTTGGCCTCAACGCGGATAAACGCGACTTTGTTGTCGTTCTGCCAGGTCACGTAGTCCGACGGGCCGATGTGAATGTTGTCAGGGTCAAAATGGCCATCAAGCTGAGACTGGACGGATTTTGTTTTGGAAATCTTTTTAGATTCAAGCCTGTCCAGCGCCTTCATGTTGAGGAAATCGGTGTTGCCCCCAGTATTGAGCTGATAAGTGCGCTGCAACGGCACTCCGCGATCACCAAACAACCGGGAAAGCGTTCGGTGAAGGATTGTTGCGCCGAGCTGACTTTTGACATCATCGCCAACAATTGGCAGTCCGGCTTCCCGGAATTTGCTGGCCCATTCAGGCGTTGAGGCGATAAACACCGGTACGCAGTTCACCAGGGCGACATGTGCATCAAGACAAGCCTGCGCGTAGTGCCGCACCGCGTCTTCTGAGCCCACCGGCATGTAGCAAACAAGCACTTCCGCGCCCGATTCTTTCAGAACCTCGACCACATCTACCGGGGGCAGATCTGCAGGACGAAAGGCTTCATCCTCAGGATAGTCGGCCATGTGCGGAGCAATTCCGTCCAGTATCGGTGCCATCTGTACAATGACGTCCGAAATGGGCAGAGCCGACTGAAATATCTTGGTGCAATTGGGTTTGGCGAAAATAGCCTCTTCGAGAGGTTTGCCTACTTTGCGTTTGTCGATGTCGAACGCGGCGACAACTTCTACGTCAGAGGGTGCCCAATCGCCAATCTTGGGGTTCATGATGCCTGAGAAAGTATCAGCGTCTCGCGAGCGATAATATTCTATGCCTTGCACAAGGGAGCTTGCGCAGTTGCCGACTCCGGCAATCGCTATTCTGATTTTTCTCATTCGTGTCTCCCCCACCCGCTAATCACTCACTGGTCGACGTTACCCAGCAGCATCACACAGGCAAGTTACTCCTTAGTCATCAGACTGTAGGCCTTAGCACATTGACGGACGTACCTGAATACGTCAAATGCCCAATTATGGCTGCTCCGGGCTCAGTTTCGGTGGCCCTGATTATTGCGCCAGTGCTGCACACTATACCACGAACGCAGCCAGGCTGGCCGTAGAATACGGGCACGTGGAAAATAATCCGACGAGACGCTGGATCTTTACACCATCTCCATATGCGATTGCTCACCAGCGATCACGGGCAAGGCGATAACACCTTTTGAAATGTTGTTGTAGGGATTAGTGGTCGCAGGCTGCTTAAACTTGCCCTGTGGTTTCTCTCAA
>JAJFHB010000620.1 GCA_021775795.1 Hyphomicrobiales bacterium
AAACAATCCTCTATCGCGGCTTTTCCGCAAGCGACCTTGAACGGGAGTATTCGCCAAGCAGTTGTCTCGGCGGCGAGATCTCGGCTTTCATTGAAGACTATACATCGCAATCTGCTGCAGCCAGACGGGACTGCACGGTGAAGGAAGATCTGGCCTACGGCGGCAAGCCGGGCCAGGTCCTCGATCTGTTTCTGCCAGAAACCGGTGATGCTTTACCTCTGCACGTGTTTGTGCACGGCGGCTACTGGCAGGAACTGGACCACAAATCATCCGCCGTCATGGCAAAAGGTCTGGTCTCACGCGGCATCGCCCTTGCGGTGATCAACTACACTCTGGCCCCCGTGGCTGCCATTGCTGACATGGTGGAAGAGTGCCGAAACGCGCTCTTATGGCTCCAAGACCATGCCCGCGAACTGCGCATCGATGCGTCTTCGATAAGCCTGTCGGGACACAGTGCCGGTGCGCATCTGGCGGCGATGTTGATGTCACCCGGCCCGTCACCCGTGCCCTTGACCGGCCTGCTCCTGATCAGCGGTATCTTCGAGCTTGAACCACTTCGCCACACGAGCATCAACGAGCCCTTGGGTTTGACGCCGGAAATGTGTAGGAGGCTCAGTCCTCAACTCCTGGCGCAGACAATCGACGTCCCTGTCCAGCTCATAGTAGGCGCTGTTGAGACAGCAGAGTTCAAACGTCAAAGCGAAGCTTTTACCCAGCATTTGCAGCGCCAGCATATCCAGGTTCAATCCCACATCCTGCCGGGCCTCAATCACTTTGACATTATCTGCCACACGCAACTGATCGACATGATATCCAATTTTCATGCAAACGAGAAAGACGCGGCAGGGCCCTAAGTTCCAATCACCCAACTCGTCGCATAGTAGGAAACGAGCGCACAAAACGCTGTAAGGCAGGTGCCCCAGGCAACATCAAGGCACGCGACCCCCAATGGCCATTGCCGCAAAGTTGCGTAGTTTGTGACGTCGTAGGTCGCATAGGCGAGAAATCCGAACAAGGCGCCAAGCATGGTTGCTTCTCTAGCTTCGCCGCTGGCAATTGCAGGCAATACCGCAAAGACGACGATCCCGACCACATACAAAAGATAGAATGCGGCAGCCGCGCCGATCTTTGGTTTTTCGCGCAGGAGGTCGCCAAGCCTCTCCGTGTAGAGGCTTTTCGCCACCCACTTGAGCCAGACATAGTCGAGCGCCAGAAAGGCGATGGCCGCTGTGATGTAAGCTGTAATCTGCACCTGCATGTATCTGCGTCCTGTGGATCTCAACTGTTACGGGCGCTGGCAGGTTGCGGATCACGATGAGAGCAAATGCGAGATGGCTGATCCAGCTCGCGTTGTCTCGCGTAACCCTACGGCAATGAAAAAATTCTGAAACAAGCTGACGGCATATTTAATGAATAATCCGCGCAATATAGCAGTGGTAGGAGCGGGCATTTCCGGGCTTTCCGCGGCATGGCTTTTGTCGCAAAAACATAAAGTCACTCTTTATGAAGCGGCTCCCTCTCTCGGTGGTCATGCCAACACAGTTGATGTTCAAACCCCCGACGGTCCTGTTGCCGTGGATACGGGCTTCATCGTCTATAATGAGAAGAATTACCCTAATCTCGTGGCGTTGTTTGAGCACCTGAACGTGCCCACATCGGAAACGGAAATGAGCTTTGCGTTCACCTGCGATGACGGGGCTTATGAATATTCGGGCTCCGGCGCTGCTGGTTTTTTCGGGCAACCCCGAAACCTGTTCAGCCCGCCGCACTGGCAGTTGCTGCGAGATGTTCAGAGGTTTTTTGCAACGGCCTCTGCGCGGCTAGACGCCTGTGGCGATGATCCCTCACTTGGACAGTTTCTGGACAGGGAAGCCTACTGCCAGAGGTTTATTGAGCAACATATTGTCCCTATGGGGGCAGCCATCTGGTCAACATCTGAGCAATCAATGTTGGCCTTTCCTGCCCGTGCTTTTATAGATTTCTATGCCAATCACGGCATGCTCCAGTTCAAGGGGCGGCCATTATGGCGCTCTGTTGCCGGAGGCAGCGCCCGCTATGTGGAACGCCTCGTCGATGACGGCAGGTTTGAACGCCAAAGCGGTTGTCGCATTCGATCCATTGCGCGGCATCCAACATACGTGCGGATAGAGGATGAACGCGGTGTCGCCCGTCCCTTCGACGATGTTGTCCTCGCAACCCATGCAGATGAAAGCCTGCGGCTCCTGGAAGCTCCTGATGCAATGGAGCAAAACCTGCTGGGAGCGTTTTCATACCAGCCCAACCGGGCTGTCCTGCATTCGGACAAGAGGTGGATGCCGCGCCGTCGCCACTTGTGGTCAAGCTGGAATTATGTGCGCAAACAACCGAGCGATATAGACGGCAATCTGTGCGTTACATACTGGATGAACAGCCTGCAGAAACTTGACACACAGAAGAACCTCTTCGTCACGCTAAACCCGACAGACGACATTCACCCAAAGGCAGTGGCCGGTGTGTTTGATTACAGCCATCCGGTGTTTGACCGAAATGCCATGGCAGCCCGTGAAATGCTCTGGTCGCTGCAGGGGCGGCGGCGCACCTGGTTTTGTGGAAGTTACTTTGGTTTTGGTTTCCACGAAGACGGCCTGCAAAGTGGTCTTGCTGTGGCCGAACAGCTTGGTCAGGTACGGCGGCCCTGGCAAACGGAAGGCCTGACAAGTCGTATTTTTGTGACACCGGCCAACCAGGAAGCTGCGGAATGATGCCAGGCACAAACGCGATATACGATGGCGCTATCGTTCACAAACGATTGCGGCCGCGAATCCATGCTTTGAAATACAAGGTCTTTGCGGTGCTCCTTGAGTGTGAACAGTTGCAGGAACTCGGCAAAGCCTCCCGCCTGTTTTCCTACAACCGTTTTAATCTCTTCTCACTTTATGATCGCGATCATGGCGATGGCGAAAACATACAGGCCTATTTGAAGAACATCGCATCGAATGCCTCTACCGATGAGGCAGTGTGCAGGTTCTCCATGCTCTGTTACCCGCGCATTCTCGGCTATGTGTTCAATCCGCTGACGGTCTATTTCGGATTTGATTCTGCAGGCCGCATCCAGCTTCTGGTCTACGAAGTGAACAACACGTTCGGGGAACGCCAGACGTATGTGCTGCCGGTCGACACAGCCCAGGGGAACACCATCTCCCAGGGATGCAAGAAGAGGTTTTATGTCTCCCCCTTCAATTCAATTGAGGGTGACTACAGGTTTCGGGTCAAAGGACCAGACGACAATCTGTGTGTGGGAATTGCTCTTGCCGATACCGGCGGCCCAATGCTCAAAGCCTACTTCCGTGCCGAGCGCCGCGATTTTACCGACCGGGTGTTGGCCAACATGCTTATGCGCCACGGCTGGATGACGCTGAAAATCATTGCCGGCATTCACTACGAAGCCATGAAACTGTGGCTGAAAGGTCTGCGCCTTCAGCGCCGGCCGGCGGCGCCCAAAAGGGCGATCGAATACGTTCAAACCTCTGACAAAATTTCCTGAGCGATGATGCACGATAGCACGGTCGGACCGTCACTTAGATGGATGCCTTGGCGGCAGCCGCTGCAATTCCTCATCAAGAGTGTGGGCAGGCTCCTGCTG
>JAJFHB010000063.1 GCA_021775795.1 Hyphomicrobiales bacterium
GGCTCACAACAGATGGAAAAAAGTGGATCGCGAGCCTTTATGCCAATGTCTTTCAGGTTGAGCACAAACGGCAACATATCGGCACCGTTACGGGCAAGTGACGGACGGCAGATTTTCTGGACTTTCCCGGGCGTGCGTTCAATGGCGGAACCATCGGTCTTTTCATCAAGTGCAGGAGTGATCGGAAATGCCTGAAACCGGCGTGGCGCTCGTAACAGGGGCGGGGAGTGGCGTTGGGCGGGCCACAGCCCTGGCGTTGCAGGCCGAAGGTTTTGATGTGGTTCTTGCCGGGCGCAGGGGGGACAAGCTTGATGAGACGGCTGGTCTGAAATCTGCAACAGGTGGCGAAATGATCGCCGTGCCGGCGGATGTTTCTGATCCTGTGTCCGTCGAAGCCTTGTTCTTGGCGGCAACTGAAGGGTTTGGCCGGCTTGATGTGCTTTTCAACAACGCCGGGATCAACGCGCCTTCCAAGCCCATGGATGAACTGGCGATTGAGGAGTGGCGATCTGTCATCGACATCAATCTGACCGGATCGTTTCTGTGTGCTCAACAGGCGATGAAGCAAATGAAACGACAAAAGCCCAGGGGTGGGCGTATCATCAACAACGGGTCAGTTTCCGCTCATGTACCGCGCCCCAACACAGCGCCCTACACAGCCACCAAACACGCCATAACGGGCCTTACCCGCAGCATCTCGCTGGATGGGCGTGCGCACAACATTGCCTGCGGCCAGATTGATATCGGCAATGCTGCAAGTGAAATGTGGGCAGAGCATGGGGCCAGCATGCCTCAGGCGAACGGAACCATCATGGTTGAGCCGATCATAGATGTTCAGCATGTGGCAAATGCGGTTGTACACATGGCCCAACTGCCGCTCGATGCGAATGTTCAGTTCATGACAGTGATGGCAACGGCGATGCCCTATATCGGCCGCGGCTGACGGCGGGTGTGCGCTGACGGTGGAATGTTTGCATTTGCTGCAGTGCCGATGCGCGGTCCGGCAAGGACACGATCTCTTGTGAATTCCCAGGCGCGGCTGGCAAGAGTTTCAGGGAGAGCCACATCCCTGGAAGTGATCATTTCGCCTGCCCGAATGGAGCGTTGTATTTCACAGCCATTCAGCAGCCCGATCGGCACATGCTCCCTCTCATCTTTGATGGCAACCGTTGTGCCGCGCAGATCGAAACCGCCAATACCCCGCTCAACAAATGTGCCGGCGGCAATATCGCGTTTTGCCACGGCTGCGACGCTGACAGTGGGCTGTGGACCGTTGTTCAGCAACGGTCTTCGCGTTTGAAGAAGCCTCTGCACGGATCCGGGGATTTCGAGATGTCCAAGATGGTGTGGCTGCTCGAGATAGTAATAGGGACCGGGTCCCATCTTGTAATAACCAAGCGCTGCCGATTGATCGTCTGTGTGGGTGGCGACGACAAAGACTTCACCTTTTCCCTCAGCTTTCAAAACATAATCGACGATGGGTTTGCTGCGGCGTCTGTTCCGGTACGCCAGTTCGCTGGCACCGTCTCTTGTGATCGTGTTCGTCGGCCCCAGGAGTCCCGGTATCAAGAGGCTTGCCCCCAGGCCATTTGCAACAAGAGCACTTTCAATCTGAATTTTGGTGCCATCTGTGAAGGACGTCGTCTGGGTAAGACTGAGTCCTTGACGCTTCGCCCAGTGCTGCATCGAGCCCCTGCCGGGATTGAGGTTCAGAAAGCTTTTTTGGGAACCAAACACCACCGGCTCAAATCCCATTTGACGGGCTTTGATGTTCAGGGCGGCGAGGCATCCGGGCTGATCACCCTCTGATTCACTCAGCAATCCGTGCTCTCGGTAATAGGTTCCTGCAATGACCTGAAACTCGGCGTTCATTGTCACAACCGGCAAGCCTGCCTGAAAGGCCTGTTCGATGACATCGGCAGCCCGTACGGCATCTCCTGAGCATTCGACTATGACGTCGCTGGTGTCGATCAGTTCCGCGATGCTGCGGGTTCGCAGCGCCTGCCATTTGTCTTTTGCAAAATTGCTGTCGGGCCGGCGAGTGAGAATTCTCGAAACCTCGAAGGCGGACTGCCGGGACAGCAGGCGACAAAGGCTCGTTGACACAAAGCCACTTCCACAAACGCCGAGTCGAATTGGTTGTCTGGACAACTTCATTTGACTTCACTCACCACTACACACCGCCAACCGGAGTTCTCTACACCGGCCGCAAATGATCAACATGCCGTTCGGAAAAGCCGGGACTCTACAGTCGTCTCTTTCCGTGCCCCAGAACGATACTGACAACGATGCGACTGTATTTCAAGAACATCGTGTAAAATCAGTGATATGTGAGTTAATGTTAACACAGCTTTTGACGGCATCTGTGCGTGTGCGTACTGGCAGTTGCAGTAAAGCAGGGGCAAGGCGCACGCCTGATTGCAAAATGTAATCGCCAGGCAAGAAACAGCACAAGTGCTTAAGCGCTCTGAGCCATTGTATTTGCAGCGCAGGCGCTGTATAAGCGCGCGCGTCCGGCGCCGTTCACCCCTGGAGGAAGCTCGGACACAAACATTACCCATACAATCTGCAAAACTTGGGAGTCCATCCAATGGCAGAAATTGAAGCATTGAACGTGGAAACACGTGACAGGGTCGGCAAGGGGGCTGCCCGCGCAATACGTAGCATGGGGCTGGTGCCTGGTGTTATCTATGGCGATAAAAAAGACCCCGAACCCATTACCATCGTGCGCGGCGAACTTGAGCGTCTGCTCAGCAGCGGTCGGTTCCTTTCAACATTGTTTTCTGTGAGTGTTGCCGGAACCAAGCAAAACGTCATTGCGCGTGATGTTCAGTTTGATCCCGTTCGCGACACACCTATACACGTGGACCTGCTGCGTCTTGGCCGTGGTGCCACCATCAACATTGAAGTTCAGATGAACTTTATCAACGAAGAAGAATCGCCTGGCCTGCGTGAAGGCGGCGTTCTCAACGTTGTTCGCTATACTGTTGAGGTGATCTGCCCCGCGGACGCTATCCCGGAAGAGTTCATCGGTAATCTTGCCGGCCTCGGCCTGGGTGACTCGCTGCACATCTCGGATGTGGAGTTGCCAGAGGGCGTTGTGCCAACAATCTCGGATCGTGACTTTACCATCGCAACAATCGCATCGCCTGCTGGCCTTGCGGCTGAAGAAGATGAAGAAGGTGACGATGAGTTTGAAGGCATCGAAGGTGAAGAGGGTGAAGAAGGCGGCGACGCTGAAGGCGGCGACGACGAATAGAGGCTGGATGTGCCTGACGGCCGTCCTTCGGGCTCAAAATGAAGCTTCTGATTGGCCTTGGAAATCCGGGCCAGAAATATGCACATCACCGGCATAATGTTGGGTTCATGGTGGCGGACGAAATTGTCCGCCGCCATAACCTTGCAGGCCCGCGTAGCCGTTTCCGCTCAGAATCATACGAAGGCCCGATCGCCGGATCGAAGACACTGTTGCTCAAGCCCATGACGTTTATGAATGAGTCCGGGCGAGCTGTCGGAGAAGCCGTCAACTTCTTCAAGCTTGATCCGAGCGATGTTGTTGTCTTTCACGATGAGCTCGATCTGGTGCCGGGCAAGCTTCGAGTGAAACTCGGAGGCGGTGTAGCCGGTCACAACGGATTGAAGTCGCTGTCTCGCTTCATCGGCCCCGACTTCGTGAGAGTGCGCGTTGGCATCGGACACCCTGGCCGCAAGGAGCAGGTGCACAGTCATGTGCTCAGCGACTTTTCCCGGGATGACCAGGACTGGCTTGGCCCAACGGTCGAGGCCCTGGCAGAACATGTGGCTGACGTCATTTCAGGTGACATGCCTGGATATTCGAACAAGGTTCATCTGACGCTGCATCCACGCGAGGATCAGGACAGTGACAAAGACAAGAACAAAAATGCAGGGCGTAAGCCCGGCAAAGAAGAAAGTGCATAGCCATGGGCTTTAAATGCGGCATTGTTGGTTTGCCAAATGTCGGCAAGTCGACGCTCTTCAATGCGCTGACACAAACAGCGTCGGCACAGGCGGAAAACTATCCCTTTTGCACTATCGAGCCCAATGTTGGCGAAGTGGCGGTGCCGGATCCCCGCCTGACAGAAATCAGCTCGATTGCACGCTCTGTAAGCGTCGTCCCCACACGGCTGACGTTTGTTGACATTGCGGGCCTCGTGCGCGGCGCTTCCAAAGGCGAAGGACTGGGCAATCAGTTCCTGGGTCACATCCGGGAAGTGGATGCTGTAGCGATGGTTCTGCGTTGCTTTGAAAATGACGATATCACGCATGTTGAGGGACGGGTTGATCCTCTAGATGATGCCGAAATCATCGACACCGAATTGATGCTTGCGGATATCGAGAGCATTGAAAAACGGAAATTTTCTCTCGAGAAGCGGATCAAAGGCGGCGACAAGGAAGCGCGCCTGCAACACGATTTGCTGGAGCGCGCTCTGGCGGTCTTGCTTGAGGGCAAGCCCGCCCGAACCGTGGAACTTTCAGATGATTAGCGCAAGGTTTTCAAAGGCCTCGGACTTCTTACCGCAAAACCTATTCTTTACGTCTGCAACGTTGATGAGATTGCAAGTGCCGATGGCAATGCGTATTCGCGTGCAGTAGCTGAGAAAGCAGAAGCTGAAGGGGCGGGAATGGTTGTTATCTGCGCCGCCATTGAAGCTGAACTGGCACAGCTCGAGACAGAGGAGCGCAAGGAGTATCTGTTGTCGCTTGGTCTTGAAGAGCCTGGCCTCAACCGTCTTATCAGGGCGGGCTATGACTTGCTGGACCTGGTTACCTTTTTCACCGCAGGCCCCAAGGAATCCCGCGCCTGGACCATCCGGCGCAGCACCAAGGCACCGCAGGCGGCAGGCGTCATCCACACGGATTTTGAGCGTGGCTTCATCCGCGCCGAAACGATTGCATTCGACGATTATGTGACGCTTGGCGGGGAAAACGCTGCAAAGGACAAAGGGCGCATGCGTTCAGAAGGCCGCGATTACACGGTCAAAGACGGTGACGTCATCTTGTTCCGGTTCGCGGTCTGACGTATGGCGTTTACGCGTTTGCCTCCGGTGGCAGGAAATTGACATTATGGCCGGCTGAAATCCGTACGACTTCTTCAGGATCGCCGACACCGTCAATGGCTTCGAACAGTTGTTCGAGGCTGCCACTCGGTGCCACCCAGAACATAGCCTTGGCACGCTGTTCTGTTTTGTTGAAAATGCCGTGCGGGATGCCCATTGGCATGCGGACGAGATCGCCCGGTCCGGCTTTGGACCATTCGCCATTGAGTTTCAACTCGAACGCGCCATCCAGGACGTGGATGAATTCATCCTGATCTGTATGAATGTGAACAGGAACAAACTGGCCAGCTTCCATGTGGACTTCAAAAGCGAACGACGATCCGGATACAGCTTTTGGATAGTAGGTCTGGCCGAGAATGTTCCAGACGCGGCCAAGAGTGCCAACACCGCTTGGCGTAATCCCTAATTCCAGTTCACCTGCCATAGTCGTTCCTCCAATGATATTTTGTGCCGCTAAAGCGCATCGCGTTGGTTTCGAGTATAGCGGGCGTTTTGTGGTTTTTACACTGTGTCAGAGACAACTTTTGCCGGCTCATTGATTTTCACCGCAAGCCTTTTGATAGTCTTCCATGATCTGCCGGCGCTCGCTTGAGATGGGCATTTTTCCGCCTGCTTCATAGTCGTACCCCACAGACACGCACCTTCCTGTAAAAGCGTGTGTTGTCGCATTGGCGTAGGCTTCGATCCGGAAGGTTACCGACGTTGAACCCACGCGTTCAAGGAAGACGCGCAGATCAAGTGTATCGCGCGGGCTGACCTGAGCATGGAAATCGAGGTCTACATGCGCAATCGGGCCTCCGCGCTTTTCGTCAACTGTCTGTAAAAACCAATCGGTGCCGATGTAGGCCCGCATCCAGCTTTCGATGGCTTCAAACATGTAATCCAGAAAGCGGCCCGTGTAGACAATTCTTGCCGCATCCGTGTCGGCCCAGAAGATCGCCCGGCGATAAGTGAATGGAATTTCTGTTTCGCTTTGTTGTTGCATCATCATTCAGCCTGTGGCGGCCATGCCTTCCATTGCCAGCAGTCTTGACACGAAGCTCGTGATTTCAGCCAGTGTTTCGTCAGGTTGTTCCCGAAATGGCCAGTGTGAGCTTTGATCCATGATCCGGACTTCGAGCGGGCAATAGCATTCCTCGCGGGCTGAGTGCACTTGCAGGAGAGTGCCATATGGATCGTTGGCACCCCAGACCAGCAGAACGGGTACACGGATGTACTGGAGATACTCTTCAATATTCCATTGCATGAATTCCGGATTGAGCCAGCTGTCATTCCAGCCGTAAAAGGCGCAGTCGACGTTTTCCGCGTGATATCGCTGCAATCGGGATTTCAGATCACCTGTCTCATAGTTTTTTCGCGCCTCACGGGCGGTTTCAACACACAGCTCTTCGTTGAAGAAATGCGGTGAAATGAGAATGACCCCTCGAATACGGTGATCCTGAATTCCGCCAGCGTAGATGGCAGCGATAGACGCACCGTCACTGTGGCCAGCCAGGATCACCTTTCTCAGATCAAAATGTTCAATGAGATGCGGCAGAATTTCGAAGGCTTCATCATGCATGTAGGATAGCGGGCGCGGCAGCGATACCGGGTCGGAGGCGCCATAGCCCGCGCGAGAGTAGCAAAGGACACCACAACCGGTTGTCCGGGCAAGGTTTGCAGGGAAGTCGCGCCACATGGCAACGCAGCCGAGCCCCTCATGCATCAGGACAATTGTGGGAGCGTCGTCGGCTTTGGGCCCGTGCCAGGTCCATTCCAGACCAACACCGGCGATTTGCGATATGCTTGGAGCTTCAGTCGTCATTTGCGCCCTGGGCAAGTTTGAATCGCTGGATTTTTCCGGTTGCTGTCTTGGGCAGATCCGCGCGTGGCTCGATCCAGCGCGGATACTTCCAGGGGCCAACCTGCTGTTTGACATGCTCCTTCAATGTCTCATAGAGGGCATCGTCGTAGTTGATACCCTCGGCAAAGACGACAAAGGCCTTGGGTTTCAAGAGCTCATCGTCGTCAGGATGTGGCACGATTGCAGCTTCCTGAACTGCTTCATGGCTCAACAGGGCGGCTTCCACCTCAAACGGGGAAACCCAGATGCCGGAAACTTTGAACATGTCGTCAGAGCGGCCGCAGTAGTGGTAATAGCCCTCATCGTCGCGGTAGTATTTGTCGCCGGTCCACGTCCACATGCCGGCAAATGTGCGGCGCGATTTTTCGCGTTGGTTCCAATAGCCATCTGCCGCGGAGGCACCGTCGACAATCAGCTCTCCGATCTCGCCTTGAGTGACGTCTTCGCCAAGTTCGTCCACCAGTCTCAGACTGTACTCCGGCACCGCCGTTCCCGAGGAGTTGTGACGGACATCGCCGGGCCGGTTTGAAAGGAATATGTGCAAGAGTTCGGTTGAGCCGACACCGTCAATGATTTCGACGCCAAATCTCTGGCTGAAGCGTTTGGCAATTTCCTCAGGCAATGCCTCTCCTGCTGAGGCGCACAGACGCAATCGATCGGAACCATTTTCCGCTGTGCAGTTGCTGTCGGCGACCATGGCACCGTAAAGCGTCGGCACGCCGAAGAAGATCGT
>JAJFHB010000621.1 GCA_021775795.1 Hyphomicrobiales bacterium
CATGCCGCCGCGCGGGCACCAGTATCCGGCAATCCGCAACCATTTCGGATCAAGCACACTAACGAGGCGCTTTCCAATCGCGACAGTACAATCCTCGTGAAAGGCTCCATGATTTCGAAACGACGTAAAATAGAGTTTCAGAGATTTCGATTCTACGAGCCAACTGGCCGGCGCATAGTCAATGACTATATGGGCGAAGTCCGGTTGCCCGGTAACGGGGCAGATTGATGTGAACTCCGGACAGGTAAAGCGCGTAACATAGACCGTGTCTGGATGCGGATTGGGCACCCGTTCCAGTACGGCTTCTTCCGGTGACGCCGGGATCTGGCCGTTCTGACCCAACTGCGTCAAATGTTCGGTTCCATCTGTCATGGTGCGGAGATAGACGTTTGCTATCCAAACTGCAAGATCTCCGCCCATAGCGCTTTTGATTTTCTCCCGGTAACGCTATTAGAAGCGCCAGACACACAACACCAGCAGGAACAAAATGACGGCAATCACAGATATCGTGGCACGCGAAATACTCGACAGCCGAGGCAATCCGACGGTTGAGGTCGATCTCTTGCTGGAAGACGGCGCCTTTGGCCGCGCCGCGGTGCCCTCGGGGGCATCCACCGGCGTGCATGAAGCAGTTGAACTGCGTGACGGTGATGCCAAGCGCTATATGGGCAAAGGCGTGTTGAATGCGGTTGCGGCTGTAAACGGTGAAATCTCTGACGCGATCATGGGGTTTGACGCGGAAGACCAGATACTCGTCGACCGCTTGATGATTGCGCTGGATGGTACCGACAACAAAGCTCGCCTGGGCGCAAACGCCATTCTTGGCGTGTCCATGGCGTTGGCGAAGGCGGCGGCCCAATCGGCGGGCTTGCCGCTCTATCGGTATGCGGGCGGCGCGACAGCGCATGTTCTACCCGTGCCAATGATGAATATCGTCAATGGCGGCGCACATGCGGACAATCCAATTGATGTTCAGGAATTCATGGTCATGCCCGTCGGTGCGGCAACGATGTCTGAGGCCGTTCGCATCGGTTCTGAAATATTCCACACGCTTCGCAACGGTCTCAAGGATGCCGGTCACAACACCAATGTGGGTGACGAGGGTGGATTTGCACCGAACCTCAGCTCTACGGATGAAGCGCTCGGCTTTATCATGAAGTCGATTGAAAAGGCCGGATACACTCCAGGTGATGACGTCTGCATCGCACTTGATTGTGCCTCGACGGAGTATTTTGAAAAGGGCCGATACAATCTTGCCGGGGAAGGGCGCGTGCTCGACGCCGGTGAAATGGCTGAATACCTCGGTGACCTCGTATCGCGATTTCCAATCGTATCAATCGAAGATGGTATGGCGGAAGATGACTGGGAGGGGTGGAAAGCTCTGACAGACCTGGTGGGCAAGAAGGTGCAACTGGTAGGCGACGATCTGTTTGTCACCAACACCACTCGCCTGGCTGAGGGTATTTCACGCGGTGTAGCCAATTCCATTCTCGTCAAGGTCAACCAGATCGGCACTTTGACCGAAACATTTGAAGCCGTCGATATGGCCCATCGCGCCGCCTACACAGCGGTGATGTCTCATCGCTCAGGTGAAACTGAAGACGCAACAATTGCAGATCTGGCTGTTGCGACGAACTGTGGGCAGATCAAAACTGGGTCTCTTGCGCGCTCTGATCGGCTGGCAAAATACAACCAGTTGATTCGCATAGAAGGGGAATTGGGATCGCAGGCGACCTACGCGGGACGCTCCGCTTTGAAAATGATCGGGTCATAAGCGAAATCTTTACGGATTTGCGGGCAAATTGGGGGCCCAGTATCTGAATTGCGTACCGTACCCATGCACGCGCTCCGTCGCATTCCAAAATCGCTGTACATCATGACCGGCTGTCTGGTTGCGCTGGGGTATTTCATGTACCACTCAGAACACGGCAATTATGGATTTCGTGCAGCCGAGCAAATCAACGACCGGTTGGCTGCTTTGGAAGCTGAATACGCAACGCTCGAAGAGCGGCGTGATCATCTCGAAACTCTTGTCAATCTGCTTCGGCCTGAAAGCCTTGACCCTGACATGCTTGATGAGCGCATTAGGGCAAACTTGAGTTTTGCCCATCCAAGAGAGCTGGTCATCCTACACTCCAATTGATATCAACTTCTTATGTTTAACTGTATTTCAGTTAATTCAAATAAATTGTTAAATATCATGTACTTACAGCGAATTTGATGCTGCACCTTGTGGTGGCGTGAAAGCTGTTGTTCCGCTATGGTAGGTGCATCTTACGGCTGCGAGGAACCAATTTATGGCAACCGAAAAAAAGACGACCGCGACCAAAGCGGCGTCACGGGGTGCGAAAAAAGCTTCAGATACGGCTCAGGAACTATCATTTACGGCTGAGCAGGAACGACTTGCCTACAAGGAAATGCTGTTGATTCGGCGGTTTGAGGAAAAAGCCGGACAGATGTACGGCATGGGCCTGATCGGCGGGTTTTGCCACCTCTATATCGGCCAGGAAGCCGTTGTCGTTGGCATGCAAATGGCGATTGACGAGGGTGATCAGGTCATCACGTCCTATCGCGACCATGGTCACATGATCGCCTGTGGCATGGACCCCAAGGGTGTCATGGCTGAGCTGACGGGCCGCCGCAGCGGATTGTCGAAGGGCAAGGGCGGCTCGATGCACATGTTCAGCCGCGAAAAGAAATTCTTTGGCGGCCATGGCATTGTTGCAGCACAGGTTCCGCTTGGGACAGGTCTTGCGTTTTCCAACATGTACCGGGACACGGACCGGGTTTGCCTGACCTACTTTGGGGAAGGTGCGACGAACCAGGGGCAGGTCTACGAAAGCTTCAACATGGCATCGCTGTGGAAGCTGCCGGTCATCTACATCATTGAAAATAACCGTTATGCCATGGGCACGGCTGTGACGAGAGCGTCTGCAAAGGCGGAAGAGTTGTTCAACCGTGGTTCGGTCTATGGCATTCCCGGTGAGCAGGTGGACGGCATGGACATCCGTGCGGTGAAGCGGGCGGGTGATAAGGCCGTAGCTCACTGCCGCGCCGGCAAGGGCCCGATGATCCTGGAAATGATGACTTATCGCTACCGGGGCCACTCGATGTCGGATCCGGCCAAATACCGCAGTAAGGAAGAAGTGCAGAAAATGCGGCAGGAACACGATCCGATCGAACAAGTGCGTCAGCGCATTCTCGATGCGGGCAGTGAAACCGAAGACAGCCTCAAGGATATGGACAAGGAAATCCGCGCGGTTGTTGCGGAAGCTGCCGAATTTGCGCAAAGCGATCCTGAGCCCGATGCGTCGGAACTCTGGACTGACATTCTTGTAGAAGCTTAGGGGGGAGAAGCGGATGCCGGTACAAATTCTAATGCCCGCCCTTTCCCCAACCATGGAAGAGGGCACTCTTGCCAAGTGGCTGGTGAAGGAGGGCGATGTCGTCACATCAGGTGACGTGATTGCTGAAATTGAAACCGACAAGGCCACCATGGAAGTGGAAGCTGTCGACGAGGGCAAGGTCGGACGCATAGTGGTTGCGGAGGGTACTGAGGGCGTCAAAGTGAACGCCCTTATTGCTGTTCTGCTGGCTGATGGTGAAGACAATTCTGCAATCGATGCTGCGATGACCACGCCTGCAGCGCCACCGGAGCTGGCGCCGCCAGTGGAACCTGCGCCGGTTGCAAGTGAACCCAAAGCAGATGCGGTCCTTTCAACAACCACCGGTCCTGTAACCTCAGAGGCTCCAGAAGACCTTGAGGTGCCAGAAGGCACGGAATTCACCTCGATCACGATGAGAGAGGCACTGCGCGATGCCATGGCAGAGGAAATGCGCAGTGACGACACAGTCTTTGTCATGGGCGAAGAAGTGGCGCAATATCAAGGTGCCTACAAGGTTACACAGGGCCTGCTCGATGAGTTTGGCGGCCGGAGGGTTATTGATACCCCGATTACGGAGCACGGATTCGCCGGGGTAGGCGTTGGTGCAGCCTTCGGCGGCCTGCGTCCCATCGTTGAATTCATGACTTTCAACTTTGCCATGCAGGCAATGGATCACATCATCAATTCTGCCGCCAAAACGCTTTATATGTCCGGCGGGCAGATGGGTTGTCCAATCGTGTTCCGGGGGCCGAACGGTGCCGCCTCACGTGTCGGGGCACAACACAGTCAGGATTATTCGGCCTGGTTCAGCCATATCCCTGGATTGAAGGTTGTTGCACCCTATTCGGCGGCCGACGCGAAAGGCCTTCTCAAGGCAGCGATAAGGGATCCCAATCCGGTAATTTTTCTCGAAAATGAGATTTTATACGGACAAAGCTTTGAAGTGCCGGTGCTGGAGGACTGGGTCGTGCCAATTGGCAAGGCGAAGGTCGTCCGGGCGGGCAGTGATGTTACAATTGTTTCGTTCTCCCACGGCATGTTCTATGCGCTTGCAGCTGCGGACATTTTGGCGGAGGAGGGGATCTCAGCCGAAGTCATTGACCTGCGCACTTTGAGGCCCATGGACACGGCGACCATCATCTCCTCAGTGCAGAAGACAAACCGCCTCGTGACGGTTGAGGAGGGCTGGTCTGAGTGTGGTGTCGGCGCAGAGATTGCCGCACGCATGATGTCGGATGCATTCGATCATCTGGATGCGCCCGTCTTGCGCGTGTCGGGAAAGAGTGTGCCGATGCCTTATGCGGCCAACCTTGAAAAGCTCGCCTTGCCGACTGCAAATGACGTGGTGCAGGCGGCAAAGGCCGTTTGCTACACCGGCTGATCAAACTCCGCGGAGCCTAACATGCCAACACCCATTCTCATGCCTGCACTGTCTCCCACGATGGAGACGGGAACGCTCGCGAAGTGGCTCGTCAAAGAAGGTGACACGGTCACTTCGGGCGATATCATTGCAGAGATTGAAACCGACAAGGCCACCATGGAAGTGGAGGCTGTTGATGAGGGTACAGTCGGCCGGCTTTTCGTCGCCGAAGGTACTGAAGAAGTGAAAGTGAACGCGCTTATCGCGGTCTTGCTGGAGGAGGGCGAAGATGCCTCATCCATCAATGAAGCGGAACTTGGAGCATCTGCGCCAGGCTCCGCTGCTCAGAGCGCAGCCCCCGCGTCCGCCCCAGCCGAAATGCCGGCAGTGGTTGAAGCGACATCTACATCGTCCGGCAATGGCGCCGCCGCACCTGCTGCAGCTGCGCCGGTGGCATCTGGCACGCGGGTGTTCGCCAGCCCTCTGGCGCGCCGTCTGGCCAGCCAGAACAGCATTGATATCGGCCTGGTCGGCGGTTCGGGACCACACGGGCGGATTGTGAAACGCGACATTGAGCGTGCACTGAGCGAGGGTTTGCCAAAAGCTGCTGCCGTTTCAGGTTCAGCGCCTGCACAACAGTTCGCCCTGCCGCCATCGGATCAGGAGATCGCTGCACTTTACGAAGAGGGGTCCTACGAAGTTGTGCCGCACGACGGCATGCGGAAGATCATTGCTTCGAGATTGCAGCAGTCCAAGCAGACGGTGCCGCATTTCTATCTCTCGCTTGATTGCGAGTTGGACAATCTGCTTCAGGTGCGGGGCCGCTTGAACGAGACTGCGCCCAAAGATGGCGATGGCAAGCCGGTCTACAAGCTCTCCGTCAATGACTTCATCATCAAGGCGATGGCCGTTGCGCTGCAGCGCGTTCCAGATGCAAATGCGAGCTGGACGGAAAGCGGCATGCTGAAACACAAGCACAGCGATGTCGGGGTCGCTGTTGCCATCGAAGGCGGCTTGTTTACGCCTGTCATTCGCTCTGCTGAGTTGAAGGGCCTTGCGGAAATATCCAGTGAAATGAAAGACCTGGCTGGACGTGCCCGCAAACGGCGCCTGGCTCCGCATGAATATCAGGGCGGTACAACCGCGATATCAAATCTTGGCATGTTTGGAATTTCGCACTTTTCTGCGGTTATCAATCCGCCGCATGGCACTATTCTGGCTGTCGGAGCGGGTGAAAAGCGCGCTGTTGTGCGCGGCAACGATGTTGTCGCCCGCACCATAATGACAGTGACATTGTCGTGTGATCATCGCGCTGTTGATGGCGCCCTTGGGGCTCAACTGCTGGGTGCATTCAAGTCGTGCATCGAAGAACCGGGCATGATGTTGGTCTAGTGCTTTATGCGGGATGAAAGCAAATGAAGAGCGTCGTGTGTTTTGGAGATTCGATCACCTGGGGCGCGATCCCCGGGTCTGATGCCCGGCATGATTTTGAGGTGCGCTGGCCCAACGCTCTTGCAAGCGCCCTGGAAGGCAAAGCGCGGGTGGTCGAAAATGGGGTCAATGGACGTACAACCGTTCATGAAGACCCTTTCTCGCCGCACAGGAATGGTTCTTTGCATCTGCCCGGTCTTCTGGATGCACACTCACCGTTCGATCTCCTGATCATGATGCTTGGCACCAATGACCTGAATTATTGCTACGGAGGACGGGCGTTCGAAGCGATGCTGGGCATGGACCGCCTTGTGGAAATTGTTCAGCACCACACTTATCCCCGCAGCGCTTCAGCACCGGAGATTCTTGTTGTTGCACCGCCGCTCCTGAGTGAGCCGGCCAGTGAACCGGACTATGAATTCTACTTTGCAGCTTCCATTACTGAATCCGCGCAGCTTGGCAGCATCTACAAACGTATTTCTGACGAACGTGGTTGCCATTTCTTTGATTCAGCCTCCGCCGTGCGCGCAAGTGAAATTGATGGTTGCCATCTGGATGCCGAAAACACCCGTGCCCTGGGGACTGCTCTAGCGCCCAAAGTGCGAAATATTCTTGGACTTTCGTGACGTTGAAAGGGACGGAACATGTCTGACAACAAGTTTGATCTCATCATTGTCGGGGCCGGTCCTGGCGGCTACGTCGCTGCGATCCGGGCTGCCCAACTGGGCATGAATGTCGGCATTATCGAAGATAAGCATCTGGGTGGCATTTGCCTCAATTGGGGCTGCATTCCAACCAAGGCCCTGCTGCGCACGTCAGAAATTTACCACTACATGAACAATGCCAAGGACTATGGTCTTTCGGTTGATAACGTGAGTTTCGATCTTGCCGCCGTGGTGAAGCGTTCACGCACGGTGTCCAGACGTCTGAACCAGGGCGTTGCTCATCTGCTCAAAAAGAACAAGGTTACGGTGATCGATGGGCGCGGAAAGCTAAGTGGGGCGGGAAAGGTCTCGGTCACGAAGGATGGCGCGGCTGTCGGAGAATTTACAGCACCTCACGTCATAGTGGCGACTGGCGCACGGCCTCGCTCGTTGCCTGGCCTAGAGCCTGATGGAAAGCTCGTCTGGACATACTTTGATGCTCTGGTTCCCGAAACAATGCCTGGTTCGCTCCTGGTCATTGGTTCTGGTGCGATTGGAATCGAATTCGCGTCCTTCTTCCTCACCATGGGTGCCGATGTGACCGTGGTTGAGGTGATGGACCGCATTATGCCGGTAGAGGACGAGGAAATATCGGCGCACGCCCGCAAGCGTATGGAAAAGCAGGGCATGAAGATCATGACCGGGGCGAAAGTCACCGGCCTGAACCGTGGAGACGACAGCGTCACGGCCACCGTAGAAGATGCAAGTGGCGCCAAACACGAAATCACCGCCGACCGGGTGATATCCGCTGTGGGGGTTCAGGGAAACATTGAAGACATTGGGTTGGAAACAACCAAAGTGAAGACAGACAGAGGCTGTATTGTTGCGGATGGTTACGGCCGCACGGATGAGCCTGGGGTCTATGCTATCGGCGACGTTGCCGGTCCGCCGATGCTGGCGCACAAGGCTGAGCACGAGGGTGTCATCTGTGTTGAAAAGATCGCCGGCATGGATGCGCATCCCATGGAGAAAGACAAGATTCCT
>JAJFHB010000622.1 GCA_021775795.1 Hyphomicrobiales bacterium
CGTCGCCCTTTTTATGGGCGACGGCATTATGCTGTTTGGTTACTGAAGTGATACGGCAACCTGCCCAGGTCGCCTACACCATTTCCCGTCTAATTATCTAGGAACGACCGCAGCTTACGGCTACGGCTTGGGTGCTTGAGCTTGCGCAGCGCCTTCGCCTCGATCTGGCGGATACGTTCACGTGTTACCGAGAACTGCTGCCCAACCTCTTCCAATGTGTGATCCGTGTTCATGCCGATTCCAAATCGCATGCGCAAAACACGCTCTTCGCGTGGCGTCAGAGATGCCAGCACGCGGGTGGTTGTTTCCCGAAGGTTTGACTGAATCGCCGCATCGATCGGCAGGACAGCGTTCTTGTCCTCAATGAAATCGCCAAGATGCGAATCTTCCTCATCACCGATCGGTGTTTCGAGGCTGATTGGTTCTTTCGCGATCTTCATCACCTTGCGCACTTTTTCAAGCGGCATGGAAAGCTTCTCGGCAAGTTCTTCCGGTGTCGGTTCCCTGCCGATTTCGTGCAGCATTTGTCGTCCCGTGCGCACCAGCTTGTTGATCGTTTCGATCATGTGCACTGGAATACGAATGGTGCGAGCCTGGTCAGCAATCGAGCGTGTGATCGCCTGGCGTATCCACCAGGTTGCGTAGGTCGAGAACTTGTAACCCCGGCGATACTCAAATTTATCAACCGCCTTCATCAGGCCGATATTGCCTTCCTGGATGAGATCGAGGAATTGAAGGCCGCGGTTTGTGTATTTTTTGGCGATGGAAATAACGAGCCGCAGGTTTGCCTCAACCATTTCCTTTTTCGCCTGGCGAGCTTCGCGCTCACCCTTTTGCACCATATGCACAATGCGTCGGAACTCGCCGATATCAAGGCCCGTTTCCGCTGCAAGGGTTTGAATGTCGGAGCGCGTGGTTTTGATACCGTCACGCTCGTCCTTGACGAAATCCTTCCAGCCCAGACTGGACAGGCGACTTACGCGTCGCAGCCAGTTGGGATCGAGCTCATTACCCTGATATTGCTTGAGAAATTCTTCGCGCGGCACGCCGAATGATTCAGCCGTGCGCAGCAGACGTCCTTCAAGGCCAACAAGCCGCTTATTGATTTCATAGAGTTGTTCAACCAGGGCTTCGATGCGGTTGTTATTGAGCGACAGGCTTTTCACCGACTCAATAATTTCCTCACGCAGCTTCTTGTAGCGGCGTTCCTGACTGGGGCTCAGCGATTTGCTCTGCAGGCGGTTTTCGACATCCTGATCCTGCAAGCGCCGCAGCTTCTTATAGTTTGAAGCGATCTCATCGAAGGTGCTGACAACCTGAGGCTTGAGCTCAGCTTCCATCGCAGCGAGTGACAGATTGTTCTCAGCATCATCATCTTCGTCGTCGTCTTCATCCTCGTCGTTTTCATCGACGGCGTCTTCTTTCTCGGCGTCCTCGTCGTCTTCTTCGTCGTCTTTTGTCTCCGCCTGCGGCGCCTTGGCGTCCGGTCCGGCGTAGGTCGCCTCAAGATCGATAATATCCCTCAAGAGGATACGGCCTTCATTCAGCTCATCGCGCCAGATAATGATCGCCTGAAACGTCAGCGGGCTTTCACACAGCCCGGCAATCATCGCCTCGCGACCAGCCTCAATGCGCTTGGCGATGGCAATCTCGCCTTCGCGGGACAACAGCTCAACCGATCCCATTTCGCGCAGATACATCCGCACCGGATCATCGGTCCGCTCAACCGGCTCTGAAGCAGCTTTCTCCTGCTTTACCGGGAGTCCGGGCTCGAGCTCGTCGTCCTTTTGCTGTTCTTCGACATCTTCGTCATTTTCGACCACATTGATGCCCATCTCGGAGAGCATCGAAAGTGTGTCTTCGATTTGCTCGGATGTTACTTCCTCTGAAGGAAGGACATCATTGAGCTCATCGTAGGTGACATAACCACGCTGCTTCGCCAGTTTGATCATGCGTTTTACCGCCTGATCAGACATATCCAGCAAAGGACCGTCCTGCTGCTCGGGAGCAGCAGCGGTCGTGGTTTCCTGTTTTTCCTGCTTTTCAGCTACTTTTGTCGCCATCAACCCTTCTCCCCGGGAGGCGCTATTGGCTCGCCGGCAAAGATGTGCATGTGAATCCGTTGAAAACTTCCGCCTGTGAGTGGTGCCATGCACCTATTGTCGTGTCGGCTCCTGCAAGTCTCGATTGGGAAAATGCCGAATCACCACGCAATTGTCCAGCTAAGAGCAAGTGTCTTAATTGCTCATTAAGCGTACGCACGTGGAAATATCAGGCTTGACCGGGCACCCTGCCCGAAGCCTCACCAAATCCCTCAATCATTGCTTCCTCCCCTGCCGTAGAACTTATCTGGTCCCGAATGTCGTTCAGGTGCGCAAGATTTGCATCGCTTGGTTCTTGCGCAAGTGTCCGTTCGGCTTCCTTCAGTTCCCGTTGCAGGGTAAACGACTTATGGTGCAAAGACAGCATTTGGCGCCACCCCGTTTCTGCATCGCAGGGTGCCGCTTCGCGTTCCATGAACCACTCACTCTTGAGCGTCAGTCCAGCCGCCACTTGCTTGATGCTTTGAAGCAGGCCTTGAACCTCCAATTGGGTTTCTAGCAGGCCGATGTCAAGAGGCGCATAGAGAGCCGCGATATCTAGAATCCCGTTGCGGAGTCTGTCAAGCTCTCTTGTGGAAAATTCTATTGCGGCAAATTCTTCCGAATACCGCTCAAGCAGGTAGGGATGGTTGGCAACTGTCAGCAAAAGCACACATTCCCGGCGGCGTGTGGCAGCTTCGCTCGGCAGGCTCTGCTGCATGCCGCGACCAAGTGCGCTCTGCCGTAATGACTGGGTAAGGCTCTGTCTGCGCGGCGCCTGGAACTGATTGCCGGAATATCTCCTGCCACTTCTACCATCAGAGTTCCGGTTGTCGCTTCGCTTTTGGCCGCGTCCCTGGCCTTGTGTTCGCCGGCTCCACAATTTTGAAAGTTTTTCGCCAAGGAAAGTCCGGTAGTGGCGACGTACGGTCTCATCGGAAATTTCCGCCAGCACCGTTTCAAATCTTTTTTCCAGTTCGGCCCGGCGCTCCGGCGTTGTCAGATCACGCCCCTCGGTTTCCCTCGCCCACAACATTTCTGAAAGCGGTCGTGCTGCCGCAAGCATCGTTAAAATCGCATCCGCGCCGTGATTGCGGACAACATCATCGGGATCCTGGCCTTCCGGCAGAAGCGCATAACGTAACGAGTGACCGGGGCGGATGAGTGGTAACGCGGTTTCGATGGCGCGAAAGGCTGCCTTGAGGCCGGCCTTGTCGCCATCAAGACAGAGCACCGGCTCCGGGGTCATTCGCCAAAGCAATGTCATCTGATCACTTGTCAGTGCCGTACCGAGCGGCGCCACAGCGTTTAGAATTCCTGCCTCGCTCAGGGCTATGACATCCATGTACCCTTCAACCACAACAACGCTGCCGCAGTCGTGAGCTGCACGGCGGGCAGCCGCAAAATTGTACAGAACATGGCCTTTGTGAAAGAGCTCCGTTTCCGGCGAGTTCAGATATTTTGCCTGTGCATCATCGGAAAGTGCCCGCCCCCCAAACGCAATAATCCGGCCTTTGCTGTCGCCGATGGGAAACATGACCCGATCCCGAAACCGGTCATAAGGTACCGAGATGTCCTCTCCAGCGATGATGAGACCCGCAGCCACCATCTGCTCAACGCTGATGTCCTGATCAGCCAGGAATGTTTTTAAGGCGCGGCGATCATTGGGGGAGAAGCCCAGGCGGAACTCCCGCTGGGTTTTTGTAGAAAGCCCGCGGTCGGCAAGATATCCGCGCGCCGTGGCGCCAAGGGGAGATTGCAACTGCTGCTCAAAGAACTGCACGGCCAGTTCCATGACATCCAAAAGGCTCTTTCGTTGCACTTCCCGCCGTTCTGCGTCGGCACTGCGGACCGGCATGGGAACGCCCGCATCCTGCGCCAGGCGCTCTACGGCTTCGGGAAAACTCAAACCTTCCGTTTCCATGAGAAACTTGAAAATGTCGCCATGGCTGCCCGAAGAAAAGCAGTGATAAAAGCCCTTCTGATCGTTCACCGTGAAGGAGGGTGTTTTCTCGGAGTTAAACGGTGAAAGCCCGACCCACTCGCGCCCGCGTTTCTTCAGCTGCACGCGGCGGCCGATGACATCCGAAACGGGCAATCGCTCGCGGATTTCGTCAAGAAAACTTGGCGGGAAGTTCATGGGGGTTTCTATGCAATCAGGCCGTTGAACATCACTACCTTATATAGTGATCCAGTGCCCGTTATTCGACAAAATCCAGACAGCAGCCAAGATTACCTGTGCCGGTGGATAATTTGTGGAAAGTCTCGAGTCTTTCTCAGGTTAGCAGCTCTTTGATAAGTTTGCTGGCCTTGCCGAAATCCATTTGCCCCGCATAACGCTCCTTCAGCGCCCCCATGGTGCGGCCCATATCTTTCAAACCAACCGCATTCAGCTCTGCCACGACGGCTTCGCAGGCGGCACGGATTTCGTCCTGGTCGAGCTGTTTCGGCAGGAACTCCATGATCACCTGAACCTCTTCGCGCTCCTGTTGCGCAAGCTCCAGCCGTCCTGCTTCTTCGTAGGTTTTGGCGGATTCATCCCGCTGTTTGATCATCTTAGCCAGAATCCCCAGCACCTCCGCTTCATCGACCCCGTTCTTGGGTCCATCAGTGCGGTTGGCAATGTCGCGATCCTTGATAGCTGCAATAATCAACCGCAGCGTGGACATCCGCAATTTCTCTTGCGCCTTGACAGCGGTCTTAAGCGCATCACCGATGCGTTCACGTAAGGACTCTTGCATAACTCACCTGTTGTTCCCCTCGAACGCCTCACCATAAACTAGCAACCGCGTGAAGCGCAAATTTTTGTACACGCCTAAATAATTGAATTTATTAGCAGAAATAAATTTTACTTGGTGCTTGACGACAAATTGGGGACTCTCTAGTTTCCCGCGCGGTAGAGTATGAAATTACTGATTCAGCAGTTTCTGCAAGCCCTTACGCTGCGATAGTTAAACAAGCTCAGTAGCGAATCAATCCTCTCAGGGAGACACCGCATGTCGGGCCCCACAGTTTCAAACCGCACCGAGACCGGGGCGGAGTCAGTGCACGCGCAAGCATCACACGACCCCTGGCCTATAGAAGCCAAGACGGCACGTCTTGTTCTCAGCGACGGCACAGTCATATCCGGCAAGGGTATTGGCGCAGAAGGCACCCAGGCTGGAGAGGTTTGCTTCAACACAGCCATGACCGGCTATCAGGAGATTCTGACGGATCCATCCTACGCCGGACAGATCATCACCTTTACATTCCCTCACATCGGCAATGTGGGAACCAACGAAGAAGATATCGAGACAGCGAACCTCGCAGCCACTTCCGGTGTTCGGGGCGTGGTCTTGAAAGCCGACATCACCAACCCATCAAACTACCGGGCAACACGCCATCTGGACGCCTGGTTGAAGGCACGTGATATTATCGGCATTTGCGGCATTGACACACGCGCCCTGACCAACCGCATTCGAAACCACGGAATGCCCAATGCGGTGATTGCCCACCAGCAGGACGCAGAATTTGATCTCGACAAGCTGCAAGCCGAGGCGGCC
>JAJFHB010000623.1 GCA_021775795.1 Hyphomicrobiales bacterium
GCTTCGTCACACAGGACGAAATCACCTATGCCGAGCCCCCGCATCGTTTTGAAGCCGGCACACCGCCCATCGTCCAGGCCATCGGCCTTGGAGAAGCGGTCGAATACATGATGTCTGTCGGCATGGATAACATTGTTGCGCACGAGGCCCAGTTGCGTGACTACGCCATGGAGCGTCTGGGTTCTTTGAACTCGCTCAGGATTTTCGGTACGGCCAAGAACAAGGGAGCGATTGTCGCGTTTGAAATGGAAGGCGTGCACGCGCATGACATTTCGACGGTGATCGATCGCGCCGGTGTAGCCGTGCGCGCCGGTTCTCACTGTGCAGAGCCTCTGCTCGCCCGCTTTGGGGTCACATCGACCTGTCGGGCGTCTTTTGCCATGTACAACACTCTGGAGGAGGTAGACGCCCTAGCGGTCGCTCTGACCGATGCCTCCAAATTTTTTGCATGATGGATGGGTAAAATGGAAGAACGTGACGTCATTGATCTTAGTGCGGATGGTGAAGAGACTTGTGCACCTGCTGCAGCAACTGAAAACCAGGAAAGCGCAATTCCGGCAGAGGAACTCGAGCGTATGACCGGTGACATGGTTGCCGCGATTAAAACGGTCTACGATCCGGAAATTCCAGTGGATATTTACGAACTTGGTCTTATCTACAAGATTGACGTTGATGACGATCACAACGTGACGGTCGATATGACCCTAACTGCCCCTGGATGCCCGGTTGCCGGTGAAATGCCGATCTGGGTTGAAGATGCAGTGCGTATGGTGGCCGGCGTCAATGATGTTAAAGTGAATTTGACCTTTGAACCGCCCTGGGACATCGAAAAGATGTCAGAAGAAGCGCGTGTTGCGTTGAATATCTGGTAAGTATCGGAAGCGAACGAAAGGCGACTAATATGGCCACCACGGCACGTCCAAGACCCAAAGTAGTGACGCTCACCGATGCTGCAGCGACGCGGGTCCGAAAAATAATGGAAACTTCCGACGGCGACGTTCTGGGCCTTCGGGTTGGCATCAAGAACGGCGGATGTGCCGGAATGTCCTACACGATGGAATACGCTGAGGAAGCAAACCCTCTCGATGAAGTCGTGGAAGACAAGGGCGTTACGGTTTACATCGACCCGGCAGCGGTTTTGTTCCTTTTGGGAACGGAGATGGATTTCGAGGTCGCAAAACTTTCATCAGGTTTTGTCTTTAAAAACCCAAATGAAACAAGCGCATGCGGCTGTGGAGAATCGGTTGCGATTACTCCGGCCGTGCTGCCGCCGATCGAAGAGGCGGATCACGTTTGATGTTGTTTTGCGGGTGACCGGGCGGCAACTGCCAGCATCGTTTTTGAAAACATAGCCTAAAAAGACTGAAGCCGGGGCTTGCCCCGGCTTCAACGCGTCTTACGCAACTTAACTGTACGATACTCTTCTACGCCACTAACATTTGTAAAAGCTTAAGCCGCCTCGATGCGAAGATTGACATCAGGGTCCGTCTCGCATTTTACCTGGTTGCGGCCTGCACGCTTTGCTGCGTAGAGGCAGGCGTCAGCGCGATGAATAAAATCTTCAATTGACTCACCCGGTACATACTTGGCCGCACCGAAGGACATGGTCACTACACCCAGGTCTTCTCCGGTGGACTTCTTCACAAGCTTCTTGGACATGACAGTCTTGCGAATATGGTTGCCGACCGTATTGGCCGCATGCAATGCCGTTTCAGGCAGCAAAACAGCAAACTCTTCGCCGCCGTAGCGGGCTGAAAAGTCTCGGCCCTTGAGGACCGATGACAGGCAGGCAGCAACGAGCCGCAAAACCTGATCGCCTGTTTGGTGGCCGAACGTGTCGTTGAACTTCTTGAAAAAATCGATGTCGCCCATCAGCAGGCAAAGATCGTGGTTTTCTGCCTTCGCTTCCGCCGCCAGAGATTGGATCATCTCATCAAACGCTTTGCGGTTTGCAATGTTCGTAAGTTGGTCAGTGCGGGATTCGGTGCGCGCGCTCTCGAGGTTCGTGTTCAGTTCTGAAATCTGGTCGCGGGACACATTCAGCTGATCTTCCAGACGGCGGTTGTTTTCTTCCATCGTCTGGGTTGATTCCATCAACCGTTGGACAATGAGTTTCAAGGAGCCGGAATCTGCTGCCCCGTCGAGTTCTTCTGAAACGGTTCCAAGAGAACGTCCGTATTCTGTCGTTTGCCCCAAGGCTGATTCGATGTTGGACAAAACCACGTCCATTTCGCCACCGATCTGCTGCGAAATGTTGGATACTTCCTCTGTGCCGCGCAACGGTGACAGATTTTCGTCGTAGATCTTGTCGGCTACGACTTGGGGAAGTTGGCCCGAATCATTTGTTGAACGATCTACCTGCTCAACCAGGGTCTGGTTGTGACCAGCCACATAGTTGTACCAGAGTTCGTAATTTTGTGGTGTTGCCGGGCATCGCCGCTCGACCATGAGACACATGGCCCGGTGCGCCTGGGCAATAGATTTATCGTAGTCGCCTGTCTGGCTCATTATGCCCCCGACATCCTTGGGAGTTGCCTTAGAATTCTTTGCGCCGCTTCACCATCCTTGGCAGCGACAATCGCAATATCAACTGATCCCATTACCGTTTCGTAAAGAATAAAACATTTGTGGGCGAATTGTTTTCTAACCCGGTATCCGTTACGCGGCGTGAGATGATGTTTGGGATTGGTATTCTGAGATGTCAGGCGTCTAAGTGCCTATTACATAAGCAAAATCCGGCGATAGATCGCCGGATACTTTGGGCAAACTGAGAGATGTGAGCGCATTCCGGTGCAGTTTGCACGGCGACCCAAGTTTTGTTGGATCCAAGCTCAGGCGCTAGGGGCGGACCGATCTTTGAAGAAAGGCTGGAACCGGACTGTCTTTCCAGCTGCCTTTGCCTTCAGTGGCAGGTTGCGCCGGTTCAGCGCTCTTTTCGCGTTTCGGCGCGGCCTTCTGTTTTGGTGCAGGCTTGGCCTTGGCTTCAGAGGTTTCTGAGGCTTCAGGAGCTTCTGAGGTTTCAAGTGCTTCGGGCTCAGCAGGCTTGCGGCTGCGCGAGCGCGTGGCCGTTGCGTTGTCGTTGGCAGCATTGTCATCGCTGGAAGCGCGACGAGGAGCCCGGCGGCTACGGCCGCGTTTGTTATCTTTGGGTTCTTCTTCGGTTGCTGTTTGCTCGTTACCAAGCCATTCCAGCTTTTCGCCGATCAGCTTTTCGATCGCGGCAACGCGTTTTGAATCTTCCTTGGTAACCAGCCCAAGCGCCGTTCCTTCCTTACCAGCCCGGCCTGTACGGCCGATCCGGTGTACATAGTCTTCCGGTGAATCAGGAATGTCATAATTGAGGACATGGCTGACATCGGGGATATCCAGGCCACGAGCCGCAACATCGCTGGCAATCAGGTAGGTGATTTCACCTGCCTTGAACATTCGAAGTGTTTCGAGCCTGGCGTGCTGGTCCATATCGCCGTGCAGGGCGCGCCCAGATAGTTTGCGGCGTTCGAAGGATGTTTCCAGCGTTGCAACATCGCGCTTGCGATTGCAGAACACGATTGCGTTCTTGATGTTTTCCGTTTCAATCAGATTACGCAAGGCGGCGCGCTTGTCCTTGGCGACCTTGGGTACTGAAACCCATTTTTGCGTAATGGTCGATACGACGGATGAGCGTGCAGAGACCTCAACCCGTTCCGGATTTTTCAGGAAGGTGCTCGTAATTCGCTGGATTTCCGGCGGCATCGTTGCCGAGAAAAAAAGCGTCTGCCGGGTAGGCGGCAATAGTTTGCAAATGCGTTCAATGTCGGGAATGAAACCCATGTCGAGCATGCGGTCAGCTTCGTCGACGACAAACACTTCAACGCCGTTCATCATCAACTTGCCGCGGCCAAAGTGATCAAGCAGCCGGCCCGGGGTTGCGATCAATACGTCAGCACCCTTGTCGAGTTTGCGATCCTGATCCCCAAACGATACGCCACCGATGAGAAGGGCAATTGTCAAACGGTGCTCTGAACCAAAGGCTTCAAAGCTCTCGTGCACCTGAACCGCCAGTTCCCGTGTCGGTTCCAAAATCAATATGCGAGGCATGCGCGCCCGAGCGCGGCCTTTTTCCAGGCGCGTCAATATGGGCAGCGTGAAAGACGCGGTCTTGCCGGTTCCCGTTTGCGCAAGACCGAGCAGGTCTCGTCCGGCCAGTACAATCGGTATTGACTGTTCTTGAATAGGAGTAGGGGTCTCAAAACCAGCCGTTTCGACGGCGGCCAAGACCTTCGGGCTCAAACCCAGCGTATCAAAGCTCATGCGAGAAAAATGTTTTCCGTGTAGGTCGAGTAGTCTGAGTGCCGTTTTTCTTTAAAACCGCCGCAAGCGCGCACCAGACTTCGAATCAATGCTTTGCGCGACCTCTTTCGTGCGCAGTGACCATGTGGGAGCCAGCGCGTAAAGTCAAGCAATACTGCCGTGCAACCCCTAGGGCTCACGTGTTCAACTTTGACATCACCAGGTCTGCAGACCCTTGCCAGGCTCCTGTAGCGTCGGCGTCGGAGAGATGATTGAGAGCGGCTTCAGTCACGCTGCCGGGAAGGGTGAGTTCGCTGATGAGCTCCTCGATTGAAACATCACTTCGTCCAATTACCATATCCCCGGAAGCGCGTGTGATTTCTGCAGAAAACCGACGTGCGACATCTGCCTCGAGGCCGGCGTTCATGCACCATTCGGCCATTTTGTCGATAAGACTCAACAATCCGCTCGCATGACAGGCCATGGCAGTGGCGGCATCGAACTGGCTTTCCTGTCCAAGCGCCAAAGCTGTGCCACAAAGGCTGAACAGCCGGGAAACATCACAGTCATCGGGATAAATGGCTGTCGGGCTGGAACCGAACATGGCTGCAATGATGGGCATTGCGCGCACGATGGTTGCGGGCTTCGCGACCGGGGCCAGATCCGCAAGTGTCACCCCGGCACAAAGCGATACGAGTTTATGATCGCGGCGCCAGGGCAAACCGCGCACGGCGTCGACTGCATCCATTGGGCGAGTTCCCAACAAGACCATGTCCGCCTGATCGACCAGGGCGCCGTTGTCCGTGGCAATCGGCAGGTCAAATTCCGCCTGCAGCTTTGAAGCCAGCTCCGAATTGCGCTGAGACAGCACAAATTCATAGTTGCCTGGTGAGCGCATAAAGCCCGGAACAATATGTGACGTGAGATGACCAACGCCCAGGATGGCAACGCGTGTTTTACTCATTGAACGCAGTCTCCGTCAGATGTGGCGCTGTGATTTTGGCGTTGCAGAAGAGCACGCACGGCGTCTTCGGCGTTGTGGCAGACGATGGCGCCTTCTGCGGCAAGCTGCTCTGTAACATCAACTGGAAGGCTCGTGTTCGAGCCGGAAGGAATCTGGTTCATTCGCCCACCGATAAGAACATCAATTTTCAGTTCAAGCTTTGATAATTCAACAAATACCTGCTGCACAAATTCCAGGGCCACGCCGTTATATGTGCTGATGGCAATCGCATCGACATTCCCTTCTTTCGCCATTAGCGCCAGATCATCCGGATCAGC
>JAJFHB010000624.1 GCA_021775795.1 Hyphomicrobiales bacterium
ATGTCCACGTTCAGCCGGCCTCGAGACAGACGGCGGCTGAGAAAGCCTGTGGGCTCATACTCGATGGTCAGGCGCAATTGGCTGATGCGTTTAGTGCTTTGCGGCCAGGCCCGGTCTGTGCCTGTGAGGGCCTCAACATGGCGCTCATAGGGGAAGCGCGGCAGGTCAAAGTCCGGCTGGGGTTGCAGATAACATCGTGTGATGCGACCTTCCGCTGCGGCATCGAGCATGGGCAGCCGGCCACCGTGCAAGAGATTATGGATTAGGGCTGTTGTGAAAACGGTCTTGCCGGAGCGCGCGAGGCCGGTCACCCCGAGCCGAATTGTCGGCGTCAGGAGACCGCGGCCGAAATCGCCAAGGCCGCCGGCGGCAATCCGTGTTTCTTCTAGAATATCTGAAATTCGCAAGATTATCTGTCTCCCTCACAAACATGGGGGAGGGTGAGCGGCCATGCAAGGGTTAGGTTGGGTGGTCAGTGGCTACGGTTTCGATGAACCGGTGAAACTTGTTTGGGCACCTCAGAATGTGATTCCAGTAAACCTGATATGCATTTGATCTGTCGTTGAAAAAGTGAGTGTGTGGTGGGGCCGATTAGCCCGACGATCAATCAGGCTTTCCGACACGACTGACAACATCGCTTCAATAGCGTGAGGCTGCTTTTGGCCGGCTAAATGGAAAACACCCAAATTAGTCTGCGTGCAGATCCTTAGGGCGTACAAAGTGTTCAAGGCGTCCTTTGGTGTGGATGATCTCTTCCCATGATGATGTATCAAAGTTGATTACGGCGAGGCCGGCTGTCGGGTATTTCTGCAGGAGCCGCTTGCGATCCTGCTCGTTGCCTTTGTCGATCAGCTTGCTTGCTGCCCCTTGCATTGTCGGGTTATGGCCCACGACGAGAAGTTGACGATGAATGCCGCCTTCAGCGGCGATGATGTGAATGAGGTCCGTTCCATCGCCGAAGTTGTACAGTGCATCTATGAACTTGATTTCAGTGTCTGCCATTTTCTTCGACATGACCAGGTCGAGGGTCTGGCGGGCTCGCCGGGCAGGAGAGCACAAGATGAGATCGGGAACGAAACCCTGTTTGCGCATATAGCGGCCCATGCGAGGCGCTGCATCGCAACCGCGCGGAGATAACGGTCGGTCGAAGTCCGAAAGCTCTGCCTCTTCCCAGCTGGATTTTGCGTGGCGCAGCAAATATAGGGTGTAAGTGTTTTTCACTTGAAACGGGTGTCTTTCATCTGTCGAACTGCCCAACTTCTCCGTGTCGCCGATGAACCTTGAGCTTTAGCTCTTATCTTCCGTAACCAGCGATTCGGGCGCACTATCTCACCGGTGCCATGCTGGTTTGACAAAATCATGAAGGCAATACTGAAACCATGGTCGAGCATATTGATAGTTTTTACGCCGCTACAGCCCGGAAGGCGGATCCCGTTGTTCATTTGTCCGGCCAGGTGGAAGCGGACGTCTGTGTAATCGGTGGAGGGTTCGCGGGACTGTCGACTGCACTCGATCTGGCTGAACGTGGCCGGTCTGTGGTTCTGCTCGAGGCCAATCTCATCGGGTGGGGCGCTTCGGGGCGCAATGGCGGCTTTGTCGGAGCTGGCTATGCGCAAGGTGTATCCGCGTTGGAGCAGCGCTTCGGATTAACAACGGCGCGTGAATTGTATGAGCTTTCACGTCAGGGCGTGCAGAAGGTATCCAATAATATTGATCGCTTCGATATGGAAGGTGTTGAGCGCCGGAAGGGGATCGTTGCCGTCTTGCGCTATGACGGCGGCGATGAAATGGAGCGTGCAGCCTCTCAGATGTCTGAAAAGTACGATCACGAGGTCAGCGCTGTCAGCCAGAGTAACCTGCGTGCCCGCCTAAAAACCGATAGCTACTTTCAGGGGCTGGAGGATCACAACGCCCTGCATATTCACCCTCTGAACTACTGCATTGGTCTTGCCCGGGCAGCCTCCAGGGTGGGTGCCCGGATTTTTGAGGAAAGCCCGGCGATGGCGCTGGAGCGCTCGGGTTCTGCACATTTGGTGCGCAGTGCTTCCGGGTTGGTGAAAGCTGAACATGTCATCCTGTGCCACAGCGCTTACGGCCGGGGGCTCTTCAAGCCGCTCGACCGGGCTGTGTTGCCTGTCGCGACATACGCCATTGCAAGCGCCCCACAGGCCAGTGCCCTTGACGCGGCAATCGCAACTGAGGCCGCAGTGGCGGATACCCGCCGTGCGGGCGATTACTATCGCCGCCTGAAAGACGGCCGTTTGCTATGGGGCGGCCGGATCACAACCCAGAAATCCGAACCGCGACAGCTGGCGGAATTGCTGAAGGGTGACATTGTCTCAATCTATCCGCAGCTGGCGGCAATGAAAGTTGACTATGCCTGGGCTGGGCTGATGGGGTATGCGACTCACAAAATGCCGATCATCGCAGAACTGGCGCCTGGTATCTGGACGGCGACTGCCTTTGGTGGGCACGGGCTCAACACCACGACGATTGCCGGCACCCTCATTGCAAGTGCAATTGCTGAGGGCGACGACCGTGTGAAGCTTTTCTCACCCTTCAAGGCAAACTGGGGTGGAGGGGCT